>CAYQBW010000152.1:0-6592 GCA_964415725.1 uncultured Planctomycetia bacterium | reverse complement strand
CCCGGGCGGCCCGGTTCCCCCCGGCCCAGGGGCCCAAGGCGGAAACCCCCTGGGCCGGCGGGGCTCCCTGTAAAAGGAGAAAAACCAGGAGGACCCGGACCGGGAAAGGTGTCCAACCCTTCCGCTTCACCGGAAGACTTTCACCAGTTCCCGCAGGTTTACGCCCTCCTTGATCTCCTTGAGGCGGACGTAGGCGAAAGAGGAGAGGACGGCCGTGAAGAGGGAAAAAACCACGCCGGACAAGGCGCCAAGAACCGCTTTCACGGCCACATGGAACCTCAAGGCTCCCAGGGTCTTCGGAGTCCCGAGAAAGGAGACCAAAAAGGAAACCCCCGCGGCGCCCCAGATATAGTTCAGGATCCCGTAAACGATCCCCAACACGAAGAACGCCAGGAAGATGTCCATTTTGTACCCGGAAGTGAGCCTGGCGCTCCGGCGCAGGGCTTCCATCCCGCTTTTCCTCTCCAGGACCGTGACGGGCAAGGCAAGGGAGAGCATGGCGGCCACGACCATTCCCGGAACGATGAAGAGGATCAGGCCCAGGGCGGTGAAGATCGTTACCAGGATGCTCACCCAGAGGATGGCGGGAAAGCGGGAAAAGCCCCGGCTGATCGCCTCTCCCAGGGAGGGCGGCTCCCCCGAGAGGGTCCGGACGGCGGCGAAGACCAGCACCGCCGAGGTGAACCATCCCACCAGGATGGCGATGAAGGCGGTTACCGACGTAGGTCCCAGGATCGCCGAGGAGTCGACGGTTGCCTTCCCTGCAAGCGTTGCGGCGAGACGGGCCGTAAGCGTGCTCTCCGCCAGCCAGACCTGGGAGACGAAGAAAGGGAGATTGCACAGCAGGGCCAGGAAGAAGAAGGTGAAGAACTTCCGAAAGCCCAGCTTCAACCCCTCCGAGAGGAGGATCCCCGGGGAAAAAACCGGCCTTTCCTTACGGACCGCGCCGGTCTCCCTGGAATGGACTTCCTTTTCGGAGGAAGGGGAGGGGGTCTCCCCCGCTGGTCCCGCCGGGGTTCCTCCGACCGGGACGCCTTCTTGCTCTTCCACCATGGAACGACTCCTTTCTTCTCCCCCCGCCGGGCGCCGCCGCCCCAGGAAAAACGGCGGATTCCCGGCCGGGCTCCGGCCTAGGATGTGAAAATCAGAATAGCTCCGCCCGGGAGGAGCTGGAAGAACTTTTTCCACATAAAACCTGGCGCAGGACCCGGAAGGAGCAAGGTCCGGAGGGAAAACCTTGCATTCATCTTTTCCTTCTTTTATTTCAACTTTCCTGAGGGTTCCCCGGACCGCGGACCGCCGGGGGAGAAAGCTCCTTTTCAAGGAAAGGTCGAGCAGGCCATGGACGTCGTCGCTCTCTCACGCCTCCAGTTCGCCCTGACAACCGCGTTCCACTACATCTTCCCCCCCCTGGCCATCGGGCTGGGCCTGATGCTGGTGATCCTGGAAAGACGCTACATGGTCACCAAGGACCCGGACTACGAAAGGGTCGTGAAGTTCTGGACCCGGATCTACGGCCTCAATTTCGCCATCGGCGTCGCCACGGGGATCATCCTGGAGTTCGAGTTCGGAACCAACTGGTCCACCTATTCCAGGTTCGTGGGGGACATCTTCGGTTCCCCCCTCGCCGCGGAAGGGGTCTTCGCCTTCTTCCTGGAGTCCACCTTCCTGGGAGTGCTCATCTTCGGCTGGAACCGGGTGGGTCCGAAGACGCACTACTTCTCCACCTGGATGGTCTTTTTGGGATCCATTTTTTCCTCCATCTGGATCATCGTGGCCAACTCCTGGCAGCAGACCCCGGCGGGCTACCACATCGTGGAGAGAGTGGTGAACGGGGTTACGGTGAAACGCGCCGAGATCACCGACTTCTGGCAGGCCGTCTTCAATCCCTCCACCATCCACAGGCTCCTCCACGTCTGGATGGCCGCCTTCATCCTGGGGGCCTTCTTCGTCATGAGCGTGGCGGCCTACTTCATCCTGAAAAAGCGGGACGAGAAGATCTGGAAGGAGGCCTTCACCAACGGCCTCTGGGTGGGAGCCATCTTCTCCATCCTGGTCCTGGTTTCGGGCCACTTCCAGGCGGACATGGTGGCCAACCAGCAACCCACCAAGATCGCCGCCTTCGAGGGCCTCTACAAGACGACCAAGGGCGGGGCCCCTCTCTACCTCTGGGGCTGGCCCGACGACCAGGCCCGGGAGGTCAAATACGGCTTTGCCATCCCGGGAGGCTTGAGCTTCCTGGTCCACGGGGACTTCCAGAAGCCCGTCCCCGCCCTGGACACATTCCCCCCCGGCGAGAGACCCACCAACGTGGCCGCCACGTTCATCACCTACCACGTCATGGTGGCCCTGGGAATGCTCTTCATCCTCTACATGGCGGCCTCCCTCTTCTTCCACCTGAGCGGGACTCTCTTCAGAAAGAAATGGTTGCTCCGCTTCGCCGTCATCGCCGTGGTCTTCCCGTTGATCGCCAACGAGACCGGCTGGGGCGCGGCGGAGCTGGGCCGCCAGCCATGGATCGTGTGGAAGCTTCTCAAGACCAAGGACGGCGTCTCCCCGATCCTCACGAAGGCCGAGGTGACGGCGTCGCTGGTGATGTTCACCGGGCTCTTCACTCTCCTTGGTCTCATCTGGCTCTTCCTCCTCACAAAAAAGATCCGGGCGGGCCTGGAACCCGTCCCGGCGGGGGCCGCCGGGCCGGAGGAAGGCGCGTTGGAACTCGAACTCGGCACCGGCTCTTCCCGGGTGAACCCCGAAACCTCTTCCCAGGAGTAGGGTCATGGATCTGCATCTGCTCTGGTTCCTTCTTCTCGGAGTCCTCCTCGGCGGATACGCCGTCCTGGACGGTTTCGACCTGGGGGTGGGCATCCTCCATCCCTTCCTTGCCCGGACCGACGGCGAACGCCGGGTCTTCATGAACGCCATCGGCCCCACGTGGGACGGAAACGAGGTCTGGCTACTCACCTTCGGCGGGGCTCTCTTCGCGGCCTTTCCCGACACCTACGCCACCCTGTTCTCCGGGTTCTACCTGGCCCTGATGGCCGTTCTTTTCGCCTTGATCCTCAGGGCGGTCTCCCTGGAATTCAGGAGCAAGCTCGACCCGGGCGCATGGAGGGCCCTCTGGGACTTCCTCTTCTTCCTTGGAAGTTTCCTGGCCGCCGTGTTGCTCGGAGTGGCCGGCGGAAACGTGGTCATGGGGATTCCCATCGGCCGGAACTGGGAGTTCACGGGGAACTTTCTCACCCTTCTCAGGCCCTTCCCCATCCTCACCGGACTGTTGACGGCGACTCTCATGACCCTCCACGGGGCGGCCTTCCTCCAGATGAAGACCGCCGGGGACCTGAGAAAACGGATCAACGGCGCGGCCCGGAAGATCTACTGGGTCTTCCTGGTCCTCTTCCTGGCCGCCCTGGTCTGGGGCTACCTGAAAGCGCCTTACCTGAAATCCAACTTCCAGGCCCACCCTTGGGGATGGGCCGTGGTGGGTGCTGCCGTGCTGGTTCTTCTCTGGCACTACCGGTGCCTTCTCAAGGAGAAGCCCGGCCGGGCCTTCCTGGGCTCCACCATCCTGACCCTGGGAGCCATCTTCCTCTTCGCTTTCAGTCTCTTCCCCAACCTGCTCATCTCCACCACCAACCACGCCTGGAACATGACCATCTACAACGCCTCTTCCTCCCAGAAAACCCTGGCGACCATGGCCGTCATCGCCGGAGTGGGCATGCCCGTCGTGCTCCTCTATACGGCTTTCGCCTACTGGGTCTTCCGCGGCAAAGTCCAGATCGAGGAAACAAGCTATTGACCGGATTCTCCATGAGAAACATCAAAGCGGGCCCCGCCTTCGGGGCCCTTTTCGTCTCCGCCCTTCTCTCCTTCCTCCGGTCGCCGGGCCTGGCGCAGGAAAAGGCCCCGCAGGTCTCGGGCCGCACCTACGACCGCCTCCAGGTCGGCACGCGGAGGGGGGGCAAAACGGTGGTCACGAGCAACCAGGTCCTGGAGCCGGCGGGCCGGCTGGTCACCTTTTCGGGCCGCCCAACGGACCTGGCGTTGAGCCCGGACGGAAGGCTGCTGGGAGTGCTCTCCATGCGGGAGGTGCTCCTCCTGGATCCCCGATCGGGCAGGATCCTCTCGCGGGCCCGCTTCGGGGGAGGGAGCTTCGCGGGCATCCTCTTCGACAGGGAGGGCCGGACCATCTACGCTTCCTGTATTCGCGGGTACATCGCCGTCTTTCACGTGACGGAGAAGGGAAAACTAAAGAAGGGAGGCTTCATCGGCCTTCCCGTTCCCAGGAACCCCAGGTACCAGGGAACGGCCAACAGTCCCACCGGACCGGTTTCCCCGAAGGAAAGGAAACTCCCCCCCGGGGCGGGGGCCAGGAACGCCCTCCCCGTGGGCCTGGCTCTTTCGGCGGACGGAAGACGTCTCTGGGCGGTCCTCAACCTGAGAAACCAGCTCGCCGAAATCGACCTCAAAACAAGAAAGGTCCTCCGGAGAATCCCGGTGGGCAACGCCCCGTACGGCCTGGTGATTCTCGGGAAGAAGGCCTACGTCACGAACTGGGCGGGAAGCCATCCCGGAAAGGGGGACACCACGGGCCCCTCGGGAGCGGGCTCCCCCGTCAAGGTGGACCCGGTCCGCCACATCGCCTCGGAGGGGACCGTTTCCGTAGTGGACCTGGAAAAGGGCCGGGAGATCGAACAGATCCGGGTCGGCCTCCACCCTTCCGGGATCGCCGCCTCGCCCGGCGGCGCCTACGTCTTCGCGGCCAACGCCAACAGCGACACCGTCTCGGTCATCGACACGGCCCGGAATGAAGTGGTGGAGACCATCTCCACGCGCCTCCAGGAGGACCTTCCCTTCGGAAGCGCCCCCAACGCCCTGGCCGTATCGCCCTCGGGAAAGAGGCTCTACGTCTCCAACGGCACCAACAACGCCGTGGCCGTGGTGGACTTCCGTCCCGGGAAGAGCCGGGTTCCGGGCTTCATCCCCACGGCCTGGTACCCGGCGGGGATCGTCCTGGACGCGAAGCGGGAATCCCTGTACGTGGCGAACGTCAAGGGCCTGGGATCCCTGGATACCTGGTGGAAGGGAAAAAGGAAGGTCCGGGGAAAGAAGGTCTGGGGATTCAATTCCCACGACGCCCTGGGGGCGGTCTCCCTCATTCCGGTTCCTTCGAAGGGGGCCCTGGCCCGGATGACGGAAAGGGTCCGGGAAAACAACCGCCTCACCCTCCAGGAAAACGCCCTCCTTCCCCCGAGAAAAGGCGTGAAACCCAGGCCCGTTCCGGCCCGCCACGGCGAGCCCTCCCTTTTCGAACACGTGATCTACATCATCAAGGAGAACCGGACCTACGACCAGGTCCTGGGGGACGTGAAGGAAGGGAACGGCGACCCCGACCTCTGCATCTTCGGCCGGAAGGTCACGCCCAACCACCACAAGATCGTGAAGGAATTCGTCCTCCTGGACAATTTCTACTGCAACGGCGTGCTCAGCGCCGACGGCCACCTCTGGGCCGACCAGGCCTACGTGACGGACTACGTGGAAAAGGCCTTCGCCGGGTGGCCCCGGAGCTATCCCTACTGGGGGGGAGACGCCATGGCCTATGCCTCCAGCGGGTTTCTCTGGGACAACGCCCTGGCCCGGGGAAAGACGCTCAGGATCTTCGGTGAATTCGTGAAGGCCACCGTCCGCTGGAAGGACCCGTCCAAAAAGGGCCGGCCCAGCTGGACCGATTGCTACAAGGATTTCCTCCAGGGCACGGGGCGCATCGAAATCCGGGCCCAGGCCTCCATCGCCACCCTCCGGCCCTACCTCTCCCCCGGGGCCATCGGTTTTCCGAGCATCGTAAGCGACGCCTACAGGGCTTCCCGTTTCCTGGAAGAGCTGAAGGGCTGGGAGAAGAAAGGGAAGATGCCGAACCTGGTGATCATGCTCCTTCCCAACGACCACACCTCCGGGATGCGCCCCGACATGCCCACGCCCGAGGCGTCGGTGGCGGACAACGACCTGGCCCTGGGAAAGATCGTGGAGGCCGTAAGCCACAGCCGGTTCTGGCCCAAGACCTGCATCTTCGTCACCGAGGACGACCCCCAGAACGGCTTCGACCACGTGGACGGCCACAGGACGGTGGGCATGGTGATCAGCCCCTACACGAAAAGGGGTTACGTGGACCACCACAATTACAACCAGACAAGCATGATCAAGACCATCGAGCTTCTCCTGGGCCTTCCCCCCATGAACCAGCTCGACGCCTCGGCCTCGGCCATGACCACCTGCTTCACGGACAAACCGAACCTGGCGCCCTATAAGGCAGTGAAGAACGAGATTCCCCTGGATCGCCTGAACCGGAAGGTCTCCATGCTGAAGGATCCCAGGGCGCGCAAGTGGGCCCTGGCCTCCCTGGCCATCCCCCTTGACGAGGTGGACGAAGCCGACGAGGACACCCTGAACCGGATCCTCTGGTTCGCCGTGAAGGGCAGGGACGACACCTACCCCGCCTGGGCCGTCAACGACGACGACGACCGCCCGTAGGGGACGGCTGTAGGGGACGCCCGAGGGACGGCCTTCGGCCGTCCCGACGGTCGTCCCGCGATTT
>CAYQBW010000151.1:0-6597 GCA_964415725.1 uncultured Planctomycetia bacterium | reverse complement strand
GAGGCGTGCTGATCATCAAGGCCATCGGCCCCATCGTAGTCACCAAGACGGGGCGGATCTCCGCCGACGGCGGAAACGGCGGCGGCGGGGAGGCCTCGGGGAGCTGCAACCAGGGCGGCGGAGGCGCCGGCGGCTCGGGCGGCACGGTGATCCTCATGTCGGCCCAGAAGATCGAGGTGGAGGCCAAGGACCAGGCCTCCATCGACAGCGGTTTCTTCCCCATCTCCGCCGACGGCGGGGTGGGAACCACGGGGACCTACGGCGGCGGCGGCGGGTTCTCCAGCAAGTATCCCAGGAGAAACATCGGGCGCCCCAACCGGGGCGGTTTCGGCGGGATGGGCCTGGTGGAACTCTTCGCGCCCGATCCGGTGAACAACATCGTGATCCCCAAGGGGCAGATACGGCCCGAGCCCATCCGCCTTCCCTCCACCTTCGGGTTCCTCTCCAGGGCCCGGTCCCGGTGGATCTTCACGGGCGCCACGGTGCGGCAGACCAGGAATTCCTCCTGGCCCCGATACCTGGATCCGGCCCTCACGGGGGGCAAGCGCGGGCCCGAATACAGGTTCGCCGGGATCCACAAGTCGGGACCCCAGGCGGGATACGTGGACTATCGCTCTTCCGTCACGGGCCCGGGGAAGGCCACGGGCTGGTTCTACTTCCCCGTGATCGTCTCGGGGGTGATCTCCAAGGCCGTTCCCGCCGGGGGCGGCTCCGCCTTCCACGTCGTGGAATACGCCAAGGGCGGGCTGGGGGAGACCAATTCCCTCAAGGGGGCCAGGCTCCAGGTCGTCCAGGGAGGCGCCAACGTTCTCGGCGAATGGCTCGTCATGGGGAACACGGACAAGAAGATATACCTGTCGCCCAAGGGCGGAGCCGCCTTTTCCGCCTCCTTCGCGGGCAACGAGTTCCGCGTGGTGGCCAAGTATTTCGATGTCTGGACCGCCGGGGCCAACGGCTTCCCTCTCAGGGTGATCGGAAAGGATGCATCGCCCAAGGTGAACGTCCGGTTCGGGTTCGCCGCGTGCGCCGGGTTCGACAAGAACGGGAATCCCATCGCGCGGTATCCGGCCAAGGGGTTCGCCTACGACCTGGAGACTCCTTCCGAGAGGGAGAAGTTCTGGAGCGACGGCAAGGGGGGATACCTGGGGAGGCCTTACGTGATGTTCGACATCCTCTTCAACCTCTCCTACAACCCGGCCAACCCTGCGGTTCCCATGTCCTTCGGGGAGTTGACTCCTTCGACCCCCAGGCCGGAGGTTCGGTCCCTGGTTTTGCCTTTCCGTTTCTGACTGAGGAGTCTGTTTCTTGAGTCGCGAAAATAGATTCGCCCGGGTTTTTTCGTTCCTCCCCTCCCCCGGGAGGGGGGAGGCGGCGCGTCGAGATTTTGCCGGCCTTTCCGCCAAGGGAGGGTTTTCTGAATTCTCCGGATTCGGAGGAGGTGGAAGAAGATGAAGAAGTTTTCCAAGAGGTTTCCTTTCGCCTGGATCGCCCTCGGGGCCCTGCTGGGCGTCTCCGCCTGGAGTTGTTCCGGCGGGGGAGGCGGCGGTGGTTCCCACGGTTCGGCCGTGGCCTTCGGGAACGCCGACCTCCTGGCCGTGGAATCGGGGCGCCTGGTGGACGTCTACGGCGTGGCCAAGAGGAAGATCGGGAACCGGGTCGTGGAGGAAACGGTCCTGGTCGAGAAGGACGTGGTGATCGGCACGGACATCAAGGACGACGTCCGGGCCGGGAAGCTTCCCTCCGAGGTGGTCTACCGGTTCGCCTCCGCCGATCCCGCCACGGGCCAGGAAAAGCTGGTGATCCAGATCGATCCCCAGATGGTGAACGGCGTCCCCACCAACCCCAAGTTCCTGAAGGCCTTCGACAAGCTCGACGACCACCTGAAAGACCTGGGCGCCAGCTATTACGGCCAGGACGTCTCCAAGAAGCCATTCGACGTGGCCCCGAGAAACGGCGCCATCCGGCTTACCTTCAGCAAGTCCCTCGGGCTCAGCCAGGACTTCTTCACCGTCCAGGACAAGAACGGGCGTCCCATCGGGCTCAGGAACACCCGGGCCGTCCAGCTCCTGGAGATCCAGGGGGACCCTTCCAAGGGCAAGGGAAGTTTCAAGATCATTCCCATCCGGGTGGTCTACAAGGGGAACGTTCTGGTCCTGGACCCGGTGATCCTCGGTGAGGAGGGACCGGACCTGGGAATTCCCAACAACGCCACGGGGCTTCCCGCCAGCAGTCCGGGTTCCACGGGGGCCAACATCAGGCTCGCCCTTCCCCTGGAGGGAGCCATCCGGATCAAGGGATTGCGCGAAAAGAGCCCGCTTCTGGTGGGATTCGACGCCTACGGCGTCAAATCCATCATTCGCGATTTCCGTTCCGGGAACAAGGGGGACAAGGATCCTTCCATTTCCAACGGGTTCCTCAACGATCCCGTTCCCCCGCGCATCGTGGGCGAGAGCCTGGTGAAGCTCCTGGCCGTGGAGAAGACCCCGGAAGGGAACTTCCTCACGATCTACCAGGACGCCATGAAGCACACCCAGAAGTATCTCGCCGCGGGCGACAAGGATTACTACTCGCCCGTCGAGATCGATCCCTTCGACGTCTTCAAGCAGGTCGTCCGGGGGAAGATCATCGCCCGGGCCAACGTGGTCGCTCCGCCGACGAAGATCGTGTTCCGGGACTCCAACGGGAAGATCATCCTCGACAAGTACGGCCAGCCCAAGGTCTACTACCGGGTCAAGGTGGACAACGCCGAGGGCTTCCGGCTCGACCGGGACAAGAACGGAAAGCCCCTTCCCACCGACGTGATCCAGGTCTCCATCTTCGAGTCCCAGAAGGTCGTCAAGACCAAGACGGGTGAAGAGAAAGTTCTTCCCAAGGACGATCCCCGCTACTTCCTGACCTTTTCTCCGCCGGCTCCCGACCCCCGGTATCCGACGGACAATATTTCCCCCTTCGCCAGCGTGATCGTCCGCTTCACGAAGCCCGTGGACATGAGCACCTTGCGGGCCTTCGATACCCTGATCCTCTCGGTGGACGACAAGATGGAAACGGTGCTCGACCCCCAGAAGGGAACGGCCGGGCTCATCGTCTCCCGGATCTACGACGAAGACGGGGCCCAGCGGGTGATCCGGTCCCAGCCTCCTCTGGGGTTCTACCACGACATCAAGAGCATCAAGGGGACCAAGAAAGGGCCCTGGGATCCCAGCCCATACCGGAGCAAGGGGCAGAATCCTCCCGATCCGCCCGACTTGTTCTACCTTTACATGCTCACCGACAAGAACGGCGTGAAGGACCTGGCGGGGAACCCGGTGGACCTCCAGGGTTCGACCCAAACTTACTTCCGTGTGGATTTCACCATCCAGGCCGACGCCCCGACCAACCGGGTGGCCAACGTGGCCCGCCGGTTCCTCACCGACGACGAGGACCCCAATCCCGGGGTGAAGGACTGGTTCGGCGCGGGGGTCCTCCTCCCGGGAGGCAGGATCATGGGGCGGCCCACCACGCGGTTTTCCTCCTACGTGGACAACCTGAACCAGGTTCCCGAGCCTTCCGCCGCGGACCTCAAGTTCTGTCCCCCCGGAACCAAGGCCACTCCCACGGCCAGCGTGGTCTTCGGCGCGCCCATCCAGAACCCCTTGAATCCCATGGGGTGCCGGCTCCAGACCTGCTGGAGGGAGGTGGACCTCTCCCTTTCGAGGCTCAATCCCTTCGACTACGACCTGGACGTGGAAGGGATGTGGTGGGCCCCCTTCCGGCTCGGGCAGATCTTCTACGACGTCTTCGACAAGGTCTCCCTCTACGTGCACCACGCCGAGTACAGGCCTTCGCCCTGCGTGGGGATGGGGAGTTCCCTGCCGCAGTTCCCGAATTCCGGGTTGCACACGGTCTTCAAGGACAACTACCTGGACGGCTCCAAGCCCGTTCCCGCCTTCGAGGGCCAGAAGCTGGAGATCCGGAAGTCCCTGGCCGTCTTCGAACCCCACAACAAGTGGCGCTACCTGCCCTTCCCGGAGTTCAAGAAGCCTTACTTGACCTACCGGGACGAGCGGGACATGAGGCTCGGGGGAGGAAGCACCGAGCCCGTGCTCTCGCCCTTCCTCACGCGGGGATATACGCCGGTCAAGCGGCCGAACTTCCGGGGAAGCACCCCCAACACCCTTCCCGTCATCGCCTTGCCGCTTCTGGCGGACTTCTTCGTCTGGCCCGACGATCCCCTGGTGAACGGCAAGACCAACGGGGCCAACGGGTGGCAGATCGCCATCGCCATCCAGTCCAGCCCCAGGCCCAATTTCCGGGTCTACTCCGGCGGAGGCTACCGGCCCCCGGGATATCCCAATCCTCCCCTCAAGCCCGGCGGGCAACCGGTCTACATCGAGCCGGACAACCAGACGACGGCCCAGGGCGGGTTCGTCCCCTCCACGGGGGCCAGCACGCCCCCCGGGGACAACACGGTCTACTGGATCCGGGTGGACTTCCTGAAGAGAATCTCCGTCCTCACCTACGGGTTCGTGAAGATCCACGATCCCAACGCCGCGCCCCACGCGGCGATCTACAAGGATCCCAGGTTGGGCCACTTCCCGGCCCAGGCCCGGCCCCAGGTCTTCGACGTGGTCTTCGAGCCGCCCTTGCCCCAGCTGCCCCAGGGGACCCGGATCGTCCCGCAGTACCGTTCGGCCGAGACCGAGGGGCAGGGGAGTCTCGCCGGGAACATGTTGAATCCCTTGGCAGCCTGGGAGGCCCACATCTTTTCGTCCTCGGAGGTCTACTTCCAGAACGCCTCGGACTACCTGGAGACCCCCAACGATCTCCTGGACCCGAGGAAATTGAAGGACACCAAAGGGAACCCCATGGACCCCTCCAAGGTAAACTACTTCAACTGGAGGCTCGTCTTCGAGAACAACGTCGAAGTGCAGCCCCCGGTGGTGCCGGTGCTCGATTCCATGGGAATCGTGTATCGTTTCGATCGTTGACGAGGAAAACCTTGGTGACAAGCGAGGCCTCCGGCCCGGAACGGGCCGGAGGCGTACAGAGAGGAAGCCAGGTATGAGCAGTTTCTTGAGAGTGTTGAGACTGGGGGCCTTCGCCGCGGCGGGGGCGGCCTTGTTCTTTGGGTGCAGCGGGGGAACCTCGAGTTCCGGCGTGGGGCTCAAAGGCTCCGGCGGGGCTTTCTACGTGGTGGACACGGTTCCCAAGAACCAGGGGACGGTCTTTTTGAACCAGCCCATCGCCGTCGAGTTCACCCAGGCGGTGGACCTGACCACGGTGAACCTCAATTCCTTCTCTTTCACGGCCCGCGACCCCAGCAAAGGCACTCCCCTTGGAGAGACCGTGGTGGGCGAGTTCCGCTACAAGGTCGAGAACGGAGTGGTGAACAGGAGGATCGTGGAGTTCCTCCCCAAGTTCCCCACGAACAACTTCTACGACAACGGCGGCTTCAAGCCGGGCCGGCGCTACGACGTGGAGATCACCGGCGGGGCCGTGAGGGGGGCGCCCATCATCCGTTCCCTCACCGGGCAGGCTCTCCAGGCCGGGGCTTCCTTCACCTTCTTCACGCCCAAGGGGACGACCCCCCAGGAACTCTTCATGGACGTCAAGCCGGGAGGTCCCAACAAGGTGGCCCTCTCCCCGGACGGCAACGCCGTGAAGGTGGACCTCAACTTCTTCCTCCACCCCAACGACCCCATCCGGCTCGTCTTCAACCAGCCCATCAACCCGGCTTCCAACAATTTCAACACCGACCGGATCTACTTGGAATACTATGATCCGGATCCAACCTACGCCAACCCCCCGAGGATGACCAGGATCCCGGTGAAATTGAAGTTGGTGGCCAACCTTCCCACAAGAGCCGAGGTGGCCATGACTCCCATCGGCGTGCTCCCCAGCAACGCCGAGATCCACGTCATCGTGGAGGCGTCTTTCGAGGACATTTCCGGGGAATCCAACGTGGCGGACCCGGCTTACAAGCGGATCTTCGGTTTCTTCCCCACCAAGAGCGCCTCCACCTTCCAGTACGACGCCCTGGTGGAGGACTTCCAGGACCGGTCCAGGATGGACCTGGAGGCCGCCTTCCCCGAACCCCTGGCGGATTGGAAAGACGGGCGGCTTCGGGCCTCCTTCGATTTCGGCGGGACCATGACGCTCTTCGACTACGAGCCCCAGAAGGACGTGGTCCTCAACACGGACTTCACCCAGGTGGTTCCCAAGCAGGGAATCCCCTTTACCGTTTCCGGGGGCGTGTTCCAGTTCCATGACATCGTCATTCCCGCAGGGGTCACGGTCCGCGGGGAAGGGCACAACCCCCTGGTCTTCCTGGCCTCGGGGAACGTCCTCGTGGAGGGCACCATTTCCGCCAACGGCGGGAACGGGACCATCGTGGACACCGTCAAGGGCGCCGACACCCCCGTTCCGGGAGGCAAGGGCGTTTGCGGAGGCGGGTCCGGCGGAAGCGGCTCGCCCATGCGCACCGATTCCTCCCCCAAGGGCGAGGACGGCTTCGGCCCGGGGGGCGTGGCCGGCGGCGGAGGCAAGGGCGGGCACACGGGCTTCGGTCCCGCCGAACCCGTCACCGGCGCGGGCGGCGGGACCGAAGCCCGTGTGCCC
>CAYQBW010000150.1:0-6639 GCA_964415725.1 uncultured Planctomycetia bacterium | reverse complement strand
CTCGGGGGGCGGGGGATGGTCTTTCCCCTGGGCTTGCCCGCCGGGGCGGCGCCGAAGAGCGAGGCCTGGCCTCTCTTCTTGTCCTTCTGGAATTCCATGCCCACCCGCATGCAGCGATCCAGGTCCTCCAAGGCCTCCAGGGGGCCGGGAGTGATGGAATCCATGGCCCCCGCCTTGATCAGGGACTCCAGGGCGGCCCTGTTGCAGACGGACAGGTCCACCTCCTCGCAGAAGTGGGCCAGGTCCTGGAAACCTCCCTCCAGGCGCTCCCGGGCCTGGACGATGGCCTGGGCCGCGTTTTCCCCCACCCCTTTGAGGGCCACCAGGGCGTAACGGATGGCATCTCCCTCCACCTGGAATTCCACGCCGCTCTTGTTTACGTCGGGAGGAAGGACCTGGATGCCCCGGGCCTTGGCGTCGGCCACGAAGTGCTGGAGCTTGTCCGTGTCCCCGGCGTCGCAGGACATGAGGGCGCAGGAGAACTCCAGGGGATAGTGGGCCTTCATGTAGGCCGTCCGGTAGGCCAGGATGGCGTAGGCCGTGGCGTGGCTCTTGTTGAAACCGTAGCGGGCGAATTTTTCCATGTTCCCGAAGAGCTCGGCGGCGAACTTCTTGCCGTATCCTCTCTTTACGGCCCCTTCGACGAACTTGCTCCGGAAGCCCGCCATGATGGCGTCGTTCTTCTTTCCCATGGCCTTCCGGAGGGAATCGGCTTCGTTCATGGAGAAGCCGGCGATCTTTACGGAAATCAGCATCACCTGTTCCTGGTAGACGATGTTTCCGTAGGTGTCCTCCAGGATCTCTTTGAGGTCCTCGTGGGGATAGGTGACGGGAAGGTCCCCCCTTTTGTTCGCCACGTAGGTGTCCACCATGCCCGACTCCATGGGACCCGGCCTGTGCAAGGCGTTGAGGGCGATGATGTCCTCGAACTTGGTGGGCTGGAGGCGGACCAGGAGGTCCCGCATCCCCTTGGACTCGAGCTGGAAGATGCCCGCCGTGTCGGCCCGCCGGAGGAGTTCGAAGGTCTTCGGGCAGTCCAGGGGAAGGTGGTCCAGGTCGATCTCCACGCCCCGGTTCTCCTTCACCAGGCGGACCGCCTTGTCCAGGATGGTCAGGTTCTTCAGGCCCAGGAGATCCATCTTGAGCAGCCCGATCCGCTCCACCTGGGTCATCTGCCACTGGGTGACCACTTCGCCCTGGGGCCTTGCGAGAGGGGCGTACTCCAGGAGAGGCTTGTCGGCGATGACCACGCCCGCCGCGTGGGTCGAGGGGTCCCGGGCCAGGCCTTCGATCTTCAGGGCGTATTCGAAGAGCTTCCGGTGGTCCTCGTCCACGTTCCGCAAGGCCGCCAGCTCGGGGTCCTTCTCCAGGGATTGCTCGAGGGTTCCTTCCGTGACCTTCTTGCTGATCTTGTCCACCTCGGCCAGGGGGATGTCCAGGACCCTTCCCACGTCCCGGATGGCCCGGCGGGCCGCCATGGTGGTGAAGGTGATGATCTGGCTGACCGATTCCCGGCCGTAACGCCCGCGCACGTATTCGATGACCTGCTGGCGCCCTTCCCGGCAGATGTCCACGTCGATGTCCGGCATGGAGATCCGTTCGGCGTTGAGGAATCGCTCGAAGAGGAGGTTGTAGCGCAGGGGATCCACGTCGGTGATGCGCAGGACGTAGGCCACGATGGACCCCGCCGCCGATCCCCTTCCGGGCCCCACGGGGATTCCCCTCTTGCGGGCGTACTCGATGAAATCCCAGACGATCAGGAAATACGAGGCGAATCCCATCTGGAGGACCACCTTGGTTTCCTTCTCCAGGCGTTCCCGGGCCTCCCTGGGAGGGTTTTCCCCGTAGCGTTCCTTGAGGCCCTTCTCGCACAGCCTGAGGAAGAATTCCTCGGGAGGGCTCCCGTCGCCCGTCTTGAAGACAGGCAGGTGGTAGACGCCCCTGGGAATCTCCACGTCGCACCTTCTCGCGATGGCCCAGGTGTTCTCCAGGGCCTCGGGAACGTCCCGGAAGAGAAGGTTCATCTCCTCGGGAGACTTGAGGTAGATCTCCCGTGTGTGCACCCGGAAGCGGTCCTGGTCGGTGAGAAGGGCTCCCGTGTGGATGGCCAGCAGCACGTCCTGGACCTGCCAGTCGTCCTTTCCCAGGTAGTGGACGTCGTTGGTGGCCACCAGCCCCAGGGACAACTCCCGGGCGATCCGGGCGAGGCCCTCGTTGAGGTCCTCCTGGCGGGGCATGCCGATGCGCATGATCTCCAGGAAGAAATTGTCCTTTCCCAGGAGGTCCCTGTATTCGCCGGCCACCTGGAGGGCCTTTTTCTCCTCTCCTCTCGCCAGGAGCCTGTTCAACTCCCCCGAGAGGCAGCCCGAGAGGGCGATGAGCCCCTTGGAATGGCTTGCCAGGACCTCCTTGTCGATCCTGGGCTTCCGGTAGAAACCCTCCAGGTTGGCCAATGAGGCCAGCTTGATCAGGTTGCGCCAGCCTTCCTCGTTTTCGGCGAGCAGAGTCAGGTGGGTGGTGGGGTTCCTCTCCTTGTCGGCCTTGAGCTTCATGGACTCCGCGGCCAGGTAGGCCTCCATGCCGAGGATGGGCTTGATGCCCATCTTGCGGGCATGGTCGTGGAATTCCACCGCACCATAGAGGTTCCCGTGGTCCGTAAGGGCGATGGCCTCCTGTTCGTATTCGGCGGTCCTGGCGAGGAGGGAGTCCACCAGCGAAGCCCCGTCCAGGAGGGAGTAGTGGGAGTGCACGTGGAGATGAACGAAGCGGGGTCTTTCCTTGCTCATCCTTTCTCCCTGTCGCCCTTGTTCTCGAGTCCTGCCGGAAAAAACCCGGGTCTTCCCGCGGGCCCGCCGGCGCGCGCCCGCTCCCCCCCCCGGGGGGGAGGGGAATTCCCCTACGCCACGAGGCGGAGTTTCTTGCCGACTTTTTCGAAGGTTTCCACGACCCGGTCGATCTGGGCCGGGGTGTGGGTGGCCATGTAACTGGTGCGGATCAAGTCCATGCCGGGCGGAACGGCCGGCGATGTGACGGGATTGGCGAAGATGCCCTCTTCGGTGAGCATCCTCCAGAACCGGAAGGTGAGTTCCTGGTCCCCGATGATCACGGGGATGATCGGCGTCTGGCTCGGGCCCAGGTTGAATCCCAGGTCCGTGAGGCCCCGGCGGACCCTTTCGGTGTTCTCCCAGAGGGTCTTCCGCCTCTCCGGTTCCGCCTCCAGGACCTCCAGGGCGGCGATGACCGTGGCCACGCTCGCCGGCGGGATGGAGGCGGAGAAGATCAAGGGCCTGGAGAAGTGCTTGATGTAGTGGATGACCTCCTCGGGCCCCGCCAGGAATCCCCCGATGGAGGCCAGGGACTTGGAGAAGGTCCCGAGCACCAGGTCCACCTGGTCCTCCACGCCGCAATGCTCGGTGGCTCCCCGTCCGTGGGCCCCCAGGACTCCCACGGCATGGGCCTCGTCCACCAGGACCCGGGCGTTGTATTCCTCGGCCAGGCGGGTGACCTCCTCCAGGGGAGCGATGTCCCCCAGCATGCTGAAGACCCCGTCCAGGACGATGAGCCTTCCCACGTCGTCGTCCCGGGAGAGGGAGAGGAGCCTTTCCAGGTCCTCCATGTCGCTGTGCTTGAACTTGCGCACATCCGCAAATGAAAGGCGGGTTCCGTCGATGATGGAGGCGTGATTCTCCCTGTCGCAGAAGATCACGTCGTGTTTGCCGGTGATGGCGGCGATGGTTCCCAGGTTGGTCTGGAACCCGGTGGAGAAGGTCAGGGCCGCTTCCCTTCCGAAGAAGCGCGCCAGTTTCTCCTCCAGTTCCACGTGAAGAGAGAGCGTGCCGTTCAGGAACCGGGAGCCCGTGCACCCGCTTCCGAAGTCCTCCAGGGCCTTGCGGGCTTTCTCCAGCACGTAGGGGTGATGGGTGAGGCCGAGGTAGTTGTTGGAGCCGATCATGAGCATCCGTTTGCCCTCGATCACCACCTCCGTTCCCTCGCTTTCCTCGATGACCCGGAAGTAGGGATAGAGGCCGAGCTTGGCGTATTCCCGGGCACGGGTGAAACGATTGCACTTGGCGAAGAGATCCACGGTTCCTAAACTCCGGCCTTTCCGCGTCGCGCCTCCTTCTTCCTTGGAAAACTCGGGTTCGGGAAAGTCCCGCCGGGTGAAGAAGGCGGAGCCCGGGTAAGGTAGAGGGAGGGCGGCCGGGGCGCAACCAGAGATTCCCCCCGGGGCGTCTAGGAGGGAACGATCCATGGACCTGGTCACCGGAGCCACGGGGTTCATCGGCGGAATCCTTGCCAGGAAACTCCTGGAGCAGGGAAAGAAAGTCCGTTGCCTGGTCCGCTCCCTGGAAAAGGCCCGCCCCCTTGCGGAGGCGGGAGCCGAGCTGGTCCAGGGGGACCTGGCCCGGCCGGAGGCGGCCTTCCGGGCCCTGGCCGGGGTGGACCGGGTCTTCCACCTGGCTGGAGTGACCAAGGCCCTGAGAAAACAGGATTACTGGAGGGGAAACGCCCAGGCTTCCCTCAACCTGGCCCGGGCTTTCTCCCTCCAGGGGAAGGGAAGGCTCGTCGCCCTTTCCTCCCTGGCCGCGGCCGGGCCTTCCCGGCCCGGCGCGCCCAGGAGGGAGGAGGACGAACCCGCGCCGGTCTCCCTCTACGGGAAGTCCAAGCTCGCCGGGGAACGGGCCGTGACCTCCCTTCCCGAGCCCCACTCCTGGACGATTCTCCGGCCTCCCATCGTGTATGGCCCGGGAGACCGGGATTTCTTCCTGGTCTTCAAGGCGGCCCGGCGGAAGAGGGTTCCCCTGGCCCTGCCCGACCAGGTCTGCTCCCTGGTCCACGTGGAGGACCTGGTCCGGGCCGTTCTTCTGGCGGCCGGGGATCCCGCCGCGCACAGGAAGGTCTATTTCGTCTCGTCCCCCCCCGACCTTTCGGGGCGGGAAATGGTGGAACTCGCCGGGAGGGTCCAGGGAAGATCCCCCAGGATTCAACCCGTTCCCGCCTGGGCGGCGGCCCTCACCTGCCGGGTCGCCTGGCTCTGGGCCTGGATCCGGGGGAAACCTGGAATCCTCTCCCCCGACAAGGCCCGGGAGATGGTCCAGCCCGGGTGGGCCTGCGATTCTTCCCGGATCCGTGAGGAACTGGGCTGGAGTCCGGCCCTTACCCACGAAGAGGGGTTCCGGCGGACCCTGGCCTGGTACAGGAAGGAGGGGTGGCTCAAGGAAGACCGCGGCGGGCCGAAGCCCGCCCTCAAGCCAGAAGGGTGACCAGCAGGGCCTTCTGGAAGTGGAGCCTGTTTTCCGCCTGATCGTAAACGATCGACCGGTCCCCGTCCAGGACGTCGTCGGTGACGGCCACGTTGCGGCGCACCGGGAGGGGGTGCATGAACCAGGCCCGGTCGGTGCGGTCCATGACGGCTTTGTCCACGATCCACTCCTGGTGGGAACGGCTCATCAGCCGCTCCCTCTCCTTGTCCTCCCAGAGCTTGATGGAGCCCCAGGACTTGGCGTAGACGAATTCCGCCCCTTTGACGGCTTCCTGGAGGTCGTGGACCACTTCCAGGTCTCCCCCGGACTGGGCGGCGTGTTTCCGGGCCCTCTCCATGATCTCCGGGTCCAGCTCGTAGCCCATGGGGTGGGCCAGGGTGACCTTCATCCCGAAGAGGGTGGCCGCCAGGAGCACGCTGTTGGGGACGGCCATGGACTGGGGTTCCGGGTGGTTCACCCATGTGAGGGTGAGGCGGCGCCCTTCCAGGGAGAGAGCCTTGTCCCGCATGGTGAGGAGGTCCGCCACGGCCTGGCAGGGGTGGCCCATGCAGGATTCCATGTTGATCACCGGCCGGGAGGCGTACCGGGCGTAGCCCCGGATGACCGGGTCCGTCCTCTCCTTCTGGTAGTCCCTGCGCTCGGGAAGGCACCGGACGGCCAGGCCGTCCAGGTAGCGGGAGAGGACCTGGGCGGCGTCCTTGAGGTGTTCCGCCGCGGTGCCGTCCATGACGGTCCCTTCCTCGGGTTCCAGCTCGTAGAGATCGGAGCGGGCCGAGATGTCCAGGCAATGGCCGCCGAGCTGGTACATGGCCACTTCGAAAGAGGTCCGGGTCCGGAGGCTGGGATTGAAGAAGAGCATTCCCAGGGTCTTCCCCGCGAGAAGAGGCTGGGGCTTGCCTTTCCGCATCTTCACGGCCAGCTCCAGGAGATTCTCGATCTCCTGCCGGGAGAAGTCGTCCACGCAAAGGAAGTCTCTTTTTGCCGCCATGGGATGGGCCGTCCTGTCTTCTCGGTTTCCCCGCCCCGCCGCCTTCCCCGAAGGCGGCATTGTAAGGCTCGGGTCCGCCCGATCCATCCTGAACAAAAGGAAGGAAGAAGGGGTAGAATCAAAAGATACGTATCGGAATCCGGCGTGGACCTTTCTTTTCCAGAAAGGCGTGGAAATGGAGACTTGTCATGGAGTTCAGTTTCAATCCTGACCCAAGTATGAATGCCGTGAGGGACTTGGCCGTTCTGGCCTTCCTGGTCAACCTGGGGATCATGATCTTCTGGATGGTCGTGGGGTGGCGGGCCATGAAGGCCCACGAGAAGATTGCCCGGATGGTGGAGCGGATCGCCAAGAAAGAGGGTTCTCCCAGAATTGAAGAAAGAAGAC
>CAYQBW010000149.1:0-6658 GCA_964415725.1 uncultured Planctomycetia bacterium | reverse complement strand
CGGGGTTTCTTCCCGGGAGCGGGAAAGGAGAAAAAAGGCACCCGCCCCGGCGAAGAGGGCCAGGAGAAGGGCCGCCAAGAGAAGGTTCTCCCGTCCTTTCATGGAATCCTGGTTCGAAGGCCTGGTCATCTTCCGTAGGATAGGTGTTTTCCGGGTCCCGGTCACGAAGGGCCCAGGTTTCCCTCGACGTGGAGAGGTGGTGAACATGACTGAACCCGGCAACATCCAGGCGGAGAGCGGGCCCGGCAAAGAAGGGGGAATTCCCGGGGGAGGGCCGCCGTCCTCTACGGTTCCCGTTCCCGCGGAAGGAAAGGTGCCCTCCACCCTCTTCGTTCTGCCCGTGCGGGGGCTGGTCGTGTTTCCGGGGCTCATGTTCCCCTTGGTCCTGGAGTCGGAGTTCGTCCAGGACGTGGTGGAGAAGGCCCAGTCCCAGTCCCAATACCTGGGGATCTTCCTCAACCGGGCCGCCGAAGGGGCGCCCTTGGATTCCCGCAAGATCGAACGGGTGGGCATGGCCGCCCGGATCCTCAAGGTCCTCAACCTGCCCGACGGGAACCGTTCGGTCATGCTCCAGGGAGTCCGGCGGGTCCGGATCAAGCGTTTTCTCAAGGTCCGGCCCGTTCCCATCGTCCGGGTGGAGATCCTCAAAGAGATTCCCCCCGGCGGAAAACGGGCGGAGGCCCAGATCCGGAACCTCCGCTCCCTGGCGCGCCAGATCGTGGAGAAGAGCGGCTCCTTCCCCGAGGATTTCCAGGCGGCGGCCCTCACGGCGGTGAACAACATCGAGAACGCCGGGAGCCTGTGCGATTTCTGCGCCGCCTACATGATCAAGGACACCGACGTCCGCCAGAAGGTGCTGGAGGCGGCCGACGTCAACCAGCGCCTGGAGATCGTCGTGGAGGCCCTGGTCAAGGAAGTCCAGATCCTGGAGCTGGGCCAGTCCATCCAGAAGGAGATCCGGGAAAAGACCGAGAAGGCCCAGAAGGAATACTTCCTCCGGGAGCAGATCAAGATCATCCGAAGGGAGCTGGGGGAGGAGAAGGACGCCCGCCAGGAGGAACGGGAAAGGCTGGAGAAGCTCATCTCCCAGGCTGGAATGCCTCCCGAGGTGGAGGAGAGGGCCAGGGACGAGCTGAACAGGCTCTCTACCACTCCCGTGGAGTCCAGCGAATACGCCGTCATTCGGAACTACCTGGACTGGCTCACGTCCCTGCCCTGGTCCAGGACCACCGAGGACAACAAGGACATCGCCAAGGCGGAGCGGATCCTGGAAAAGGACCATTACGGCCTGAAGGAGGTCAAGGAGCGCATCCTGGAGTTCCTGGCGGTGCGGAAGCTCAAGGACGACCACAAGGGACCGATCCTCTGTTTCGTCGGTCCCCCGGGGGTGGGAAAGACCAGCGTGGGCCGGTCCGTGGCCCGGGCGATGGGGCGGAAATTCTGGCGTTTCTCCGTGGGGGGCATGCGGGACGAGGCCGAGATCAAGGGCCACCGCCGGACCTACGTGGGCGCCATGCCGGGAAGGATCATCCAGGCCCTCAAGGTCTGCGGGTCGGCGAACCCGGTGCTCATGCTGGACGAGGTGGACAAGGTGGGGAAGGACTTCCGGGGGGACCCGGCATCGGCACTCCTGGAGGTTCTGGATCCGGAACAGAACCAGGAGTTCCTGGACCAGTACCTGGACGTCCGTTTCGATCTCTCCAGGATCCTCTTCATCGCCACGGCCAACGTCCTGGACACCATTCCGCCCCCCCTCCTGGACCGGATGGAGGTGATCGAGATTCCCGGATACGTCCAGGAGGAAAAGATCCAGATCGCCAGGCGCCACCTGATTCCCCGCCAGGTCAAGAACCACGGTCTCAAGCCTTCGCAGATCACCTTCCGCAAGAGCGCCCTGGCCGCCTTGATCCAGGGCTACACCCGGGAAGCCGGGGTCCGGGGCCTGGAGAAGGCCATCGCCGGGATCTGCCGGAAGACGGCCCTCAAGGTCTCCCAGGGGCGCAAGGGAAAGACCGTCGTGGACTCTTCCTCCCTGGAAAAGTTCCTGGGCGCTCCTCCTTTCGTGGAGGACGAGGACCGGGGGGTGCTGGCCCCCGGCGTGGCCAAGGGCCTGGCCTGGACCGGTTACGGCGGAGATGTTCTCTACATCGAGGCTGCATCCTGGCCGGGCAAGGGCCGGATCACGATCACCGGCAAGTTGGGGCAGGTCATGGAGGAGTCCGCCCGGATCGCCCTGGATTACGTCAAGGCCCGGGCCGGGGATTTCGGCGTGGACCTGGAGGACCTGAAGACCCGGGACCTTCATATCCACTTTCCCGCCGGGGCCATTCCCAAGGACGGGCCCTCGGCGGGAATCACCATCGCCACGGCGGTGATCTCCCTTTTCACCAACCGGCCCGTCCCCCCTGGACTCGCCATGACGGGGGAATTGACCTTGACGGGTGAGGTCCTGGCCATCGGCGGGGTCCGGGAGAAGGTCCTGGCCGCCCAGAGGCGGGGGGTGGAAGTGGTGCTCCTTCCCGCTCCCAACAAGAAGGACATCAAGGAAATCCCCCGGGAAATGCTCAAGAACCTGAAGATAAAGTATGTGTCCACCTACATGGATGTCTACAGGCTGGTCTTCCGCGGAAAGGGGGCGGGCAGGGGCAGGGGTTGAAAGACCCCTCCGCCTCCCCGTCCCACCGCGGGAAGGACGCGGAAAAGATCCCGAGAGGAAAGGATTGCCATGAAATTCGCCGCCTCCTTTTCCACCCTGCTCGCGGGAGCGCTCTTTCTCCAGGGCTGCGCCCTTCCCCCTCCGAAGGATTTCGACCCGGAGGCCTATCCCGGCCCCAAGGGAAAGCTCCTGGTCTCCTCTTCTTCCTTTCCGGGTTTCCTGGTGATCGGGGATCGCCGGGACGAGGTGCGTTACAGGCTCAGGAGCCGGGACGGGGTCTTCCCCGCCCCGGCGGGGAAGTGGAAGGTGGAATCCCTGGAGTTTCGGGCCAGGGACAAGGATGGTGCGCGCTGGCGGGTGGTGAGCGAACTCCAGGAGCAGGGCCGGGCCCTCACAGTGGACCTGGCGCCTGGAGGGGAAAAGAGGCTGAACCTGGGATTTCCCCTGGTGGGAATGGTGGCGGCCCTCCGCAAGGGCGCCCATTACTACAGCTTCACCCCCAGGCTCCTCGGGAAGGGCGGGGAAAGCTACCGCCTGGACTGCCTGGACAAGAAGCTCCCCTTCCCGGGGTTCAGGATCTTCACCTCCTCGGGGAAGGTCCTCAAGGAGGACCGGTTCACCTTCGGCTGAGGGGGCTCCTGCGGCCTCTCGTGGAGACGGCCCTCACGGATCAAGGAACCCATCTACGTCCGCCTCCTCCTGGACCCGGGGCCCTTCCCCGTGAAGATCCAGGACACCCTGCTTCCCCGCTGATGCTCTCAACCCCCGCGACCGGGGGTGCCGATGAAGCATCAGATCCCTTCCGCGCCCCGGGATGGGGCCCGGCGCGGGAAGGGAGCGAAGGGAAGCAGACATGAACGTTCGTCGCGCTTTTTTCCTGGGATTGGTTCCGGCTCTCCTTCTTCCCTCTTACTCCTGCTCGGGATCGGGCGGGCACGGGGGACCGCCGGTGATCTCCACGATCCCCCTCCAGTATGGATCCTCGGGTTTCGAGGTTTCCGTGGACCTGGGGAGTTACATCGCCGATCCTGACACGGCGGATTCCACGCTCACCCTGACGGAGACTTCCTCCTGGGGCGGGTCCTTCTCGGGGACCACCTACACGAATACTTTCGACACCATGGGCACCTACGAGGTGACCTTCAAGGCTGTCGACCCGGATGGTCACTCCTCAACGGGATCCTTCCAGGTCCGCCTGAACAAAGGGGTCCTCTTCGTCTACCACGTGAACAACGACCTGCGCTACGTGGACGGGGGAACGGGCTACGTCAAGGACTTTTCCGGGAACGACGGGTATGCGGAGGCCTGGCAGGGAACCTTGAGCGACGGAAAGATCGTCTTCAAGAGGACCGTCGGTTCCCAGGACGATCTCTATGTCTATGACCCCATTACGGGGGACCTGAAGACCGTGGCGGACGATTCCTCCGAGACGGAGACCTACGTGGGAGGAACCAGTTACGGTTCCGTGCTCTACAGCAAGGGCTCCGCCGGAAGCAGGGACCTCTACCTCTACGATCCCTCCACCGATCAGACCACCACGGTCTCCGACAACTCCCTGGACGACCTCAACGCCCACGTGGGCTCGGGGGACGACATCTACTTCGAGAGGGCCTCTTCGGCGGGACAGAAGGACATCTGGCACTACGACACGGGCTCGGGGGAGCTCAAGGCCGTCTCCACCGACTCCCACGACGAGGGGATCGACAGGACTCTCCCCAACGGCAACCTGGTCTATTGGCGTCTCAACGTAAGCGGAACCAAGGACCTCTACTACTACACCACGGGAGGGGATTCCTACACGATCTGCGCCGGAAGCGAGGAGGACGCCGTGGCGGGGAACACCTCTTCCAGCCACGTCCTCTACACCAAGGGCGGCGCCGGCCTCTACGTGTTCAATGTCTCCACCATGGCTTCCGCCTCCATTGAGACCTCCGGGACCGTAACCTACAAGACCAGCATGGGCTCCGGGGACTACGTGATCTACGAGCTTTCGGGGAACCTCTACGCCTACCGGGTCTCCACGGGAACCAAGACCGCCGTGGCGACCTCCGCGAGCTACGAGGGCAAGCTCTCCGACGACGTCACCCTGGTCTACTCAGCCTCCAACGACCTCTACACCTATAACCTTTCCAGCGGCACGGCCGTCAACGTCTCCAACACCTCCGGGACGGCCAGCTCCTTCGACGCCGTTCTCTCCAACGACGATATCGTCTTTACCGAGTCGGGAGCGCTGAAATACTGGGACACCTCCGCCTCCACCAAGAAGGACGTCTCCACCAGCGACGGCACGGAGACCTACAAAGGAGACATGGGGGGTGGGAAGTTCTGCTTCGCCACCACCGGAGGGTCGGGGAACCTCTACATCTGGGATACCGAGGCTGGATCGGCGACGACTGTCTCGGACGACGCGGCGGCGGACACCTACCTCTCCTGCGGCCACGTCTCCCGCACGGTCACCACGGTGACCACGGATGCTTCGGCCCACACGAAGACCACGGTGAAGACGGTCACCACCAAGCGGGTCGTCCTGTTTTCCCGGGGCGCCACCCCCGACCTCTACACGTTCACCATGACCACCACGGTCACCACGACGACCGTAGAGGACACCTCCAGCGGGACCGTCACCTCCGGGCCCACGACGTCCACGACCACCACGGCCGACTCCTCGCCCACCAGGGTCACCGAGACGGCCTCCTCCGCCGAGACCTACGTGACCACCGTCACCGTGGAATAGGCCGATCGCGGGACGACCGCCGGGACGGCGCGAAGCGCCGTCCCTCGGGCGTCCCCTACATAAGATGTAGGGGCCGCCGGAGCCGGGATCGCCGGAGGCGATCCCGGCGAACGTCGGCCCGGGTTGGTTCCGGAAATGGGGAATCATCCCGCCGCCTTGGGAATGGGTCATCGGGCCGGATCCATCGGGAGTGGGGGGCCCTGTCGCGGGACGACCGCCGGGACGGCGCGAAGCGCCGTCCCCCGGGCGTCCCCTACAGGTTTTCCAGGATTTTTCTATTTCGTTCCAGGAATTCTCCGGCCCACCTGTAATGGTCGAGAAGGCCCTCTCCTGAAAATCCCATGCACCGGAAAGCTACGTAGATGGCCTCCACCGAGGCGAGCCCCCCGGGGGGATCGGGGGAGAGCTTGGAGACCCTGGGGTAGGCCGTGCGCAGACCTCCAGGGAGGGAGCGGCGGACCGGCTCCCCCCGGAGGCAGGCCTCCAGCCTGGGCAAAAGCCTCCAGGTGGCGTCCAGGACCAGGAGGGGCCTGGACGCGTCGGCCGGGGTGAGGAGGGGGCCTTCGAACCCGAGAAGAGTGTGGCCCTCCGCCTGGAAGGTGAAGCCCTCCCCGGCGGTGAAGAAGGTGAAACCCTCTTTTCCCCGCAAAGGCTCGAGGGAGCACTTGGAAAGCCGCTCTTTGGGGTGGCGGAGAATGACGACTTCCACGGAGGGCGTCACGGCCGGATCTCCTCCCAGAGGGATCGGACCGCCTGGATCACCTGCCTGGGGTGAATGCCCAGGATGCAAAGAGGGACCGGGCAGGAGCGGAGCCTGCAGGGGTGACAGGGAGTGGGATAGCGCAGGATCCTGGAGGGAACCCGGTAGGGTCCATACACGGAAGGACTCTTGGGGCCGAAGAGGGCCACGCATGGGACCCCCTGGAGGTGGGCCAGGTGCATGGGAGCCGAATCTCCGCCCAGGAAGAGATGGGCTTCCCCCAGGAGAGCCGCCACTTGGAGGAGGGTCTTCTCCTGGGGAAAGACGGGAAAGGAAAGGCCCGCTCTTTCCCGGACCCGGGCCACCAGGTCCTCCTCGCCCCTGCCCTCCACCAGGACGATCCGGGCCCCCAGCTCCCGGGCCAAGGCGGCCAGCACTTCCCCGTAACGGGAAGGAGGCCAACGCTTGTAGGCGTTGTAGGCGCTGGAGCCGGGGTGGACGGCGATCCTGGGCCCTTCCCCCCGAAGGGCCTCCCAGAAAGCCCGGGCTTCCCGGCGGGCCTCGTCGG
>CAYQBW010000148.1:0-6686 GCA_964415725.1 uncultured Planctomycetia bacterium | reverse complement strand
GGGTTCTTCTTTGGGGCCTGCCGGTTCGGCGGGTCCCGTTTTCTTTCCCGCCCCGAAGGCCCGGGCCAGGAGGACGTAGGCCAGGATGGTGAAGGGGAAGACCGGGAGGAAGAGGAAGAAGAGGTGGAGGGTCCCCGTGCTCCAGAGCAGGAGCGCCAGGGCCATGCCCCCGCCCCAGGCCAGGAGGGCCGGGACGTTGTTTCCCTTTCCCCGTCTTTCCGCCCAGAAGCTCTCCATCCCGAGTCTCGGGAAGATCCAGTGCTCGGCGATGACGATCGCCCCGGCCGGCGAGAGAAGAAGCCCGTAGAGCCCCACGAAGTCCAGGAGCCTGGTGAAGACGAAGGGGAAGCAGGCCACCAGCGTCGTGGCCGCCCCCGCGGCCAAGGTGACCTTCCAGCGGGCCCAGCCGGGAGTCACGGCCTGGAAGGCCAGGCCCGCCCTGTAGAGGGTCGGGTTGGAGGTGGTCCAGCCAGCGATCACCACGGCGATCGCTCCCGCCACGCCCAGGACCTGGAAGGCCACGGCCCCCGAGTCCAGCTCGGTGAGGGGCCTTTTCAGGAGCAGGGCCGCTCCCGCGCCCATGACCCCGGCGCAGATCCAGGCCAGGTAGTGGCCGAGAAACATGCCGAAGGCCGAAAAGACGCCATACCAGGAACGCCGGGCGAACCGGAAGAGGGCCATGTCGGAGAGCCCCAGGTGCATGGCCAGGTTGCAGATCCAGGCGAAGGCCGCGATCTGCCAGAAGGTGATGGCCGGCGGGCCGCCGGAGGGGGTCTTTCCGGTCCAGATGGTCTTTCGGGCCGTCTCCAAAAAGGCATGAAGGTCCCGAACCGGGCCCGCGCCGGCCTTTTGGCCCAGCACGGGCAGGACCGCCAGGGCCCCCGCCACGAACATGAGCAGCATCCAGGGCGAGCAGACCGAGGCGAACGCGGCGAGGCGCTTGAAGCCCAGGATGGCCAGGGTCACCACCACGGCTCCCACGACCAGGACCACCAGCACGAAGGCCGGGCTCGTGGGATACCACTGGACCTGGGAGGGGATGCCGAAAGGAAGGCGCACGGCCGAGGCGGAGACGGTGATCATGCACCCGGCCAGGATGCAAAAGAGCAGGGCGTTGAGGATGTTGTAGACCAGGGCGAAAATAGGTCCGCAGGCCCGGCGGAGATACCAGTAGAGCGTAAGCCTGGTCTTCACCGCTATGGGGGCGCAGACCAGGGTCCAGCTCGCCACAGCCAGCAGGTTTCCGATGGCCAGGCCCAGGAAGATGTCCTTCAGGCCGGCGCCCCAGCTCACGAAGAGGGCGCCGATCACGAATTCCGTGGCCGCCACGTGCTCGCCGGCGAAGGAGCCGGCGAAGTAGCCGGGTCCCAGGAGCTTGTCCGGGGTCACCGGGGTCCGCTCGAACTCGAAGAGCCTGTCCAGTCGGGCCGCGGCCCCGCCCGGGCGGGCGGGCCTTGAGGCGGCAGGGGTTTCCATCGAGGTCTTTTCCATGGCCGGGTCCCTCCCCCTCCCGGGAGCCCAAGGATAGGGGATGGCTCAGTCCCGGTCGAAGGATTCCACCCGGCCGTCGTCGGTCTCGTCGGCCTGGTAGGTCTTGAGGCGGCGAAACATCCTGAACAGGTCCCGGAACCCGCCGATGGTGAACCAGACCAGGATGGCGGCCCCGCAAAACAGAATGAACCAGGTCCAGCCGTGCCAGTAGCGAAGCCAGGCCTGGTCCGAGAAGGGCGAGGCCAAACACCAGAGAGTCACTACCACGAAGATCACCGTCCAGACCAGCGGCCAGGAGATGGTGATCCAGGTGACCCACTTGTCCGTGCCCGTGAACTCCCGGGTGAAGCCGAGCTTCTCCAGGATCGTGGGCTGTTCGTGCTCCTCCGTCTGGTCCTCCGCCACGGCGTATTTCCCCCGGTGGAGGAGCTTGTCCAGGTTGTATTCCCTGCGCTGGATAAGCGAGATCGTGACATAGGAGAGGACCGCCGCGGCGATGGCCACAAAGGTCATCACCTGGCCCGTGACGAACTTGTCGTCGTGGATCCAGAGGCTGAGCCTCGCGAAGGGGGCCCACCAGGAGTCCAGGCCCGCCCGGAAGAGCTCGGCCATGAAGTCCCGCTTCACGATGATCCCGTATCCGCTCAAGGTCATTCCAACGATCATGGCCGTCCAGGCCGCCGCCGTGGTCCCCCGCTTCCAGTAGAGCCCGCCGATGATGGCCGAGCCCGCGCCGCCCACGAAGACCGCGCCCGTGAGCGCCAGGAACATGGAGATGTACTGGTTGGGCTCGTAGAAGGAGGAGAAGAGGATGGCGAAGAGGGCCACGCCGAAGATGGCTGCCTTGAGAAGCCGCAGGTGGGCCTTCTGGGAGAGGGGTTTTTTGCGGAAGGGGAGAATCACGTCCTGGACGAAGATGGCGCCCCAGGAGTGGAGGTAGGTGTCGTTGGTGCTGATGAAGGCCCCGAGCATGGCGGCGCACATGACCCCAAGGAGCCCCGCCGGAAGCAGCGCCGCCGTGCCGTAGGGGATCCGAAGCTCCGAGACCAGGGCCTCGGGGTGGACCCCCCGGAGGTGGGCCTTGACCTGCCAGGCCTGGGCCGCGTAGGCCGGGTGGTGCATGAGGGTGCGGATGTAGATGGGCAGGACCACCACGATCAGCATGAGCACCCGGAAGCGCCAGCCGTTGAGGATGTTGGCCATCCGGGCCTCGTGGGGGGTCCGGGCGGCGGCGTTGTAGCCCTGGTCCCCCTGCCAGGCCCTCATGCCGTAGATGATGACCACAACCGAGATGATCCAATACCAGATGTTGAACCGGGCCTCGTTGCCGAGCTTGAAAGGGTTGATGAGGGAGTGGCCCGCCGGGGGGTGGATTCCGCTCTGGGCCACCCAGGCGCCCTCCCAGACCCTTCCCAGGAGCGTATCCGCCACGTTGTGCCAGGGGATGGTGAGGAGCAAGAAGACGATGATGACCGTGAACCCCACGTTGCTGAAGACGCCCTGGAGGAAATCGGTCACCATGATGGCGATCTGCCCGCCCAGGAAGACGAAGGTGAGCGCCGTCCCCATGAGGACCACCATGATCGCGGCGAAAGTGCTCACGTGGAATCCGGCCACCTCGAAATACTTGGGGAACCCGCAGAAGGCCATGAAGTAGCGGGCCGCCACGCCGGGAAAGATCCCGTAGTTGATGATCCCCGAGAGAAAGGCCACGAGCCCGGCGAACACCCGGAACCGCTTGGAGTAGCGCATCTCGAAGAACTGGGCCAGCGTCAGGGCCCGGGTCCGGCGGAAGCGGTAGATCACCCAGCCCGAGAGGGCGATGAAGATCATCGTGGGCCCTTCCAGGAGTCCCCACCAGATGGAGGTGTAGCCCACGTCGTAGTTCTGCTGGAAATACCAGACCAGGGTGATCACCCCGAGCTGGGACATGTTGAAGGCTACGGTGATGAGGTAGCGGCCGGCGCACCGGTTGGCGGCGAGAAAGCCTGAAACATTTCCGGCGTATCTCTTGGTGTAGAGGGCCGCCCAGGAGAGGATCGCCACCAGGGCGATTACGATGGCCCAGTCCACGGTGTGGAGCGTCATGAGGCGGACTCCCCGGCCGGGCGGCCTTCCAGAAGAAGGGTCGAGATCTCGAAGGGGCGGAGCGTGAAGGAGGCCTTCCCGCCCGGGCCGGCCTGGAAGTCCTTTCGCTCCACGGGCCGCTCCAGGAGGTCGGCGGGCCTCCACCGGGCGGGCCCGAGCAGCCAGGCCAGTTCCACCGGCGTGATCGCCCCGTGGCGCTCCACGAGCCGGAGGATCCGGCCCTTCCCCCGGTGGGCGGGCTTGAAGGCGGCGATCTCCACCGACCCGCCCCGGGGGAGGTCGAGCCGGAAGGGCTGGAGGGTGCCGGACCGGCCCCTTGGGCGATGCTCTTTGCCGGGTATCCAGGCCACCGGCGGATCGCCCAGGGCGTCGGCCTCCTCGGGCACCCCCGCTTTCCGCCAGTCCCCGTCGTGGGGGAGGAGGGCGTAGCGGAAGGAGTGCTTGCCTTTGTCCGCGCCGGGATCGGGGAAGCGGGGGCCCCGAAGCAGGGAGAGGCCCAGGGTTCCCCCCAGGCAGGAGCGGCCGAACCTGGTTCCGTCGTCCAGGACGGCCAGGCCCAGGCCCGGCTGGGAGAGGTCCATCCACTTGTGGCCCGGCACCTCGAAGCGGGCCTCCTCCCAGGAGGTGTTGCGGTGGGTGGGCCGGAGCACGTGGCCGAACTGGATCCCGAAGGCCGCGTAGCCCGCCCGGATCCTCGTGGGAAAGAGGACCCGGAGCAGGGTCCTCTCCTCGCGCCAGTCCACCTGGGTCTCCACGTCCACTCTCGGCGAGCCCGCCTCGAGGAGGAAGGTCTGGGTGATGGCGCTCTCCCGGAATCTCCGCTCCACCCGGACCGCGCCGCGGAGCGGGCCCGCCTCCAGAACCTGGATTTTGTCCGGCGGGGGCATGGGGAGGGGCTTGTCTGTGTAGTCGAAGTCCACGTCCCAGGCCTCCCAGCGCCGGGGCCGGTCTTCATAGGCCCTGAGGGCCGCCAGGGGGAGGAGGCCGACCCCCGGGCCGGGGGCCTCGGCGTTGACCGGCGCCGGGGCGCCCTTTTTCTCCAGGCGGGCGATCCAGCCGTCCGGGCCGATCTCCACCCTAAGGAACCCGTTTTCCATGCGCGTGCCCGTGACCCGGACCTGGTCCCGCGGGGCCGCCGGGGCCGTCCCGTCGAGGGCGGTCACCGAAAGGGGCGGAAGATCCTCCATCGGGAGGGTCCGGTCCCGGACGCGAAGGAGGCCGCTTCTTTTGCGCGAGCCCGGGTTGAAGACCAGGATCGGCTCCTCGAGTCCCGAGGTGTCCACAAGGCCTTCCAGGGCTCCCCGGACCTCCTTTTCCATTTGCGCGAGATCGGTTTCGATCTTTTTGTAGGCCTCCCTTGCGTCCTCGTAGACCTTTGCGATGGACGAGCCGGGCAGGATGTCGTGGAACTGGTGGAGGAGGACGGCCTTCCAGGTCTCCTCCAGGCGGGGGCGGAGGCCCGGGACGGGCCCGGCGTCCTGGGGCAGGCAGGCCGCCATGGCCTCCAGGGCGCGGAGCCGGCGCTCCGCCCGGGCGTTGGCCGCCTTGAGCCAGGCCTGGGAGGTGAGGGTGCCCCGGTGGTTCTCCAGGTAGAGTTCGCCCTCCCAGGCGGGCAGGTCCGGGCCTCCTTTTTGGAGGGACTTCTGCCGGGCCTGGTGGAGGGAGCGGCAGAAGGCGTCCACCCTTCCCATCTCCACCCGGGGCAGGCCCGCCGCCTTTCCGGCCAGCCGGGCCCGCTGGACGCTCTCCCTGGTGGGCCCGCCCCCGCCGTCGCCATACCCGAAGGGCTGGAGCCATCTCGGGACCAGGAGCCGCCTGGGGCCCACCGGGCGGGCGTCGTCGGCCAGGAGGCGGGCCTCGCCCCGGAGCAGTTCCGCAGGCTCCAGGGCGGAGTTGTAGTCCTCCCCCGGGGTCAGGTGGGCCAGGACCTCCGTGCCGTCGATTCCCCTCCAGAGGAAAGTCGTAAAAGGAAAGCGGTTTCGCTCGCACCAGCTCATCTTGTTGGTGACAAAAGTCCCCAGGCCGGCGCCCTTCATGATCTGGGGGAGGCAGGCGGGGAACCCGAAGGTGTCGGGAAGCCAGAGGAAGGCCTGGGGCGCGGCCCCGCCGAAGCGCTCCTTCCAGTAGGTCGCGCCGTGGAGGATCTGGCGGACCAGGGATTCCCCGGAAGGGCAATTGGCGTCCGCCTCGACCCACATGGCCCCGCCCGCCTCCCAGCGGCCTTCCCGGACCCGGGCCCGGACCTTTTCGAAGAGGGCCGGGGAGTCCTCTTCCACAAAGGCGTAATGGGCCGCCTGGCTCGCCAGAAACCGGAACTCCGGAAATTCCTCCATCAGCTCCAGGACGTTGCTCCATGTGCGAAGAAGCTTGCGGCGCGTCTCTCTGAGCGGCCAGAGCCAGGCCGTGTCGATGTGGGCGTGGCCTACAGCCACGCAGGTCGTGGCCGGAAGGGCCGGCCCGCCGGCCAGCAGGGCGTCCAGCTCCTTTTCCAGGGAGAGGGCCGCCTCCCGGGGGGCGGCCGCCGGGATCCGGGCCGTGATCTCCCGAAGGCCCAGAAGGATCTCCCGCCAGCGGGGGGAGTCGGCGGGAAGGGCCAGGGCGGTCTCGAGGGCGAATTCATACTTGGCAAGGAACCGCTCCATCTCCGGGTCCAGGGCGACCAGTTCCGCCGCTTCCAGGCGGCCCGGTTTGGCCTCGGACCAGCGCTTGTGGACCTCCGGGTCCTCCCACCAGAAGACCGTGGCCCCAAGGGGCTTGTTGCAGGCCGCCTCGATGAGGCAGTCCACCTCCTCGCCGCCCTGGGCCCTGGGAAAGAGGAGGACCTTGTCCCGGTAGGGGTCGAAGCCCCGCCTCGGGATCCCTTCTTCCCAGAGCAGGGCCTCGGTCCCACTGGAAAAGCGAAGGGCTACGGGCCGGCCCGCCATCCCGGCCGGCACCCTGCCCGTCACCCTGAACCAGACCGTGGCCCAGACCGGGCCCCAGCGAAAGCCCGGCTCCACCGGCCGGAAGGTCCCTTTCCGCGCCTCCTCGAAGGAGACGGGGGCCTCCACCTGGAGGGCCGAGACCTCCAGGGGAGCGCGAAGGGGCCGCGCCGCCCGCCCCAGCAC
>CAYQBW010000147.1:0-6711 GCA_964415725.1 uncultured Planctomycetia bacterium | reverse complement strand
GGGCCCCTGGTGGAAGAGCCGGGACCTTCCCTGGGGGCATATTCTCGTCCCCGACCCGGCCGTCCAGGGTCTTCTGGATTCCTGCATCCGGAACATCTGGCAGGCCAGGGAGATCAAGAAGGGCAAACCCGCCTTCCAGGTGGGCCCCCTGGTCTACCGGGGCTTGTGGATCGTGGACGGTTCCTTCCTGCTCGAGGCGGTGACCTACCTGGGGCGCTGGAAGGACGCCCGGGCCGGGATCGAGCACATCCTCACCTACCAGAGACCCGACGGAGGATTCCAACTCCTCCGCAAATATTGGAAGGAGACGGGAATCGTCCTCTGGATCCTGAAACGGCACTTCGAGCTGACCGGGGACCGTGCCTGGATCTCCGCCCTCTGGCCCAGGGTGCGACGGATGGTCGCCTTCATCCACAATCTCAGGAAAAAGGCCAAGGGGGAATGCGCCGGCCTCCTTCCCCCCGGGTTCACCGACGGAGGAATCGGCGGGATCGAGCCGGAATACTCCAACGTATACTGGACCATGGTAGGCCTGGAATCGGCCCGGGACATGGCCCGCGCCCTGGGCAAGACCGGGGACGAGCGGGCCTTCGGGAGGGAGGCGGACTCCCTGAGAAAGGCCTTCGAGAAGGCCGCCGCCCGGGACGGGAAGAAGACCCGGGACGGCCTGGTCCTTCCCGTTGTGATGCCCGGCGGGAGGAAATACAGCGACGTGCGCGGCCAATGGGCCTTTCTGCACGGCGTATTTCCCGGGCGGCTCTGGCGGCCCGACGACCCCCTGGTCCGGGGGATCATGGGTGTCCTGGAGAAGTCCAAGCGGGAAGGAATCATCTACGGCTCGGGCTGGAACGCCAAAGGGGTCTGGAACTACCTGGCCTCCTTCTACGGCCACGCCCTCCTCTGGCTGGGCAAGGACCTGGAAGCGGAGAAGGTCCTCTACGCCTTCGCCAACCACTCCTCTCCCACCCTTTGCTGGCGGGAGGAGCAGAGCCTCAAGGGAGACCCGCCCCGGGAGACGGGGGACATGCCCCACAACTGGGCGAGCGCCGAGTTCATCCGCTTCGTCCGCCACCTGCTGGCCCTGGAGAGGGGACGGGAACTCCACCTCCTGGAGGGCCTTCCCCCCACCTGGCTCGCCCCGGGAGCGCACACGGCCCTCCGGGGAATCCTCACCTCCTTCGGGCCCCTGGACCTGGATCTCCGGGTGGCCCCTTCTGGCAAGACGGCCCGGGTGGTCCTGGGCGTCTCCCCCGCCCGCCCGCCGGAGAAGGTCGTCCTCCACCTGGGGACGGGGAAATACAAAGCCCTCCGCGGCGGGCTCCCGGGGAGAATGGAATTGGAAGTGGAGTTGAAATAGAAATCCGCAAGGAACAAGGGAGAACAGCACTCCGCAGGTCTTTCAGCAAACACATCCCGCAGCGTAGAACCCCGGGAAAAAGGATGGGAGATATGGGAAAAAGCAAGAAAATCGGCCTCTGGGAAGCCGTGGCTATGGCCGTCGGAACGATGATCGGCGCCAGCATTTTTTCGATTTTCGGAGTCGGCGCCGAGATTGCCGGAAAAAACCTTCCGGAGGCTTTCATCCTCTCCGGGATATTCGCCCTCCTTGTCGCTTATTCCTACGCCAAACTCGGAGGCAAAATCGTCTCCAATGCTGGTCCGATCGCCTTCATCATGAAGGGAATCGGGGACAACATCGTCACCGGGACCCTGGCCATCCTGATGTGGTTGAGCTACGTGGTTTCTATTTCCTTGTTCGCAAAAGGATTCGCGGGCTACTTTCTTCCCTTTTTCGGCCTGGAAACATCCCCCTTTTCCCTGGCCTTGACCGAAGTCCTCCTGATCTCGTTTTTCACTGCCATAAACTCCTTCGGGAGCAAGGCCGTGGGAAGACTCGAGTTTTACATCGTGCTGGTCAAGCTTTCCATCCTCGGCGTTTTCATCGCCTTCGGCCTCATGCGGATCGATCCTGCGCTCATCGCCCCGAGTGGAGACAAGCAGCATCTATATGGAACCCTGTATGCATCCGTAATCTTCTTTCTTTCCTACATGGGCTTCGGGCTCGTGACGAACGCCTCGGAGAACATGGAAAATCCGAAAAGAAACGTCCCCCTGGCAATCTACATCAGCATCGCAGTAGTCATGTTCGTATATATCACCGTCTCCCTGGCTGCCGTGGGCAATCTATCCATCCCGCAACTCATCCAGGCCCGGGACAACGCGCTAGCCGTTGCGGCTAAACCCTTTCTGGGGAATTTCGGCTTCATCCTCATCTCCATCGGCGCGCTTTTTTCCATTTCCTCGGCTCTGAACGCCACTCTTTACGGCGGGGCGAACGTCGCCTATTCCTTCGCCAAGGCCGGAGACCTGCCGGAATTCTTCGAAAGAAAAGTCTGGTCGCACTCCACCGAGGGGCTCTACATCACAATGGGCCTGGGAATCCTCTTCGTGATGCTTTTCGACATCGGTTCCATCGCTTCCATGACGAGCGTCATTTTCACGATCATCTACCTCTTCGTCCTCGTCTCTCATTACCGGTTGGCCGATGAATTCGGGGGAAACAAGCCATTCCTGGTGGTGAACACCCTCATTCTTCTGGCCGTCCTGGCCGCCTTGGTTCTCTACCAATGGAAGACCTCCCGGGCCGCCTTTCTGGGCATGGTGATCACTCTCCTTGGGGCGGGAATACTCGAGTTGTTCTACCGCTTCATAAAGAAACGGGAATTCAGGCGATTCTGAATCCCACCGTCGCTTCACCCGGACCGGCGCCGGGTCCTCCTTCGGTGGGGTCGGGGCGGCGGGGCTACTTGTAGAAAGGCCCCAGTTTCTCCACCCAGAGGGTGAATTCCTCTTTCCGGGCGCCGTAGGCCTCCTTCCAGGAGGGGTCCGGTTCGACCCGGGTGGAGGGATCGAGGCGGACGATCCGGTCGGCCAGGGCCGGGAGGTCCTTCCTCTTTCCGCCCCGGAAGGCCCAGAGGGCCTGGAGGGCGGCGCCCAGGGCGGCGCCTTCCTCCTCCACGGGGCGCACAACCGGCACGCCGAAAACACCCGCGCAGATCTCCCGCCAGAGGGCGCTCCGGGATCCTCCCCCGGTGAGCCGGATCTCGGCGGGTTCGATCCCCAGGCTCTTCATCCGTTCCAGGACATATCCAAGCCCGAGAGTGGCCCCTTCCAGGGCGGCCCGGGCGAGATGAGAAGGCGTGAAGTTGTCCGGCCTGAGTCCCAGCACGGCCCCCCTGGCCCCGGGCAGGTCGGGGGTCCTCTCCCCCGTGAACCAGGGAAGGACCAGGACGCCCCCCGCGCCGGGGGGCACGGAACGGGCCGCTTCCTCCAGGGCCGCGTGGTCCATGCCCAGGAGCCCCCGGGCCAGTTCGGTCGTGACCGTCACGTTCATGGTGCATCCCAGGGGAAGGAACCCGCCCGTGCTGTCCCTAAAGGCGGCGATCTCCCCCCTGGGGTCCACCACGGGAGTCTCGCTGAAGGCGTAGATCGTGCCCGACGTGCCGAGGCTCGCCGTGACCCGCCCGGGAAGGACGTTCCCCGTCCCCAGGGCGCCCATCATGTTGTCCCCGCCGCCCGTGGCCACCTTCACACCGGCGGGAAGGCCCAGGAGCTCCGCCTTCTCCGGGAGGACTTCCCCCACGAAGGAACCGGGCTCCAGGAGGGGAGGGAGCTTTTCCGCCAGGGCGGGATCGATGGCATCCAGGACCTCCTGCGCCCAGGAACCTGTTCGAATGTCCATCAAGGCTGTACCCGAAGCGTCGCCGGGCTCCATGGCAAGGGTTCCGGTGAGATAGAAGTTCAGGTAGTCGTGGGGGAGGAGGACCGCCGCCAGGCGGGCGTAGTTCTCCGGCTCGTGCTTCTTCAGCCAGAGAATCTTGCTTGCCGTAAACCCAGGAGGGAGCCCGTTTCCCGTAAGTGCCAGGAAGCGCTCCCGCCCCCCCAGGCGCTCCAGGATCTCCCGGCACTCCCCGGCCGTGGAGGTGTCGTTCCAGAGCTTGGCCGGCCGGATGACCCGGCCTTCCCCGTCGAGGGGGACGAAACCGTGTTGCTGGCCCGAGACGGCCAGGGCCCGGACGGCGCCCCGCTCCACCCGGGCCAGGACCTCCCCCAGGGCTCCCTCCAGGGCTTCGATCCAGACGGCCGGGTCCTGCTCGCTGTGTCCCGGGGGAAGGCCTGGGAGAACGTCGTATTTCCGGGAGGCCCCGGCCAGGACCGCCCCGGTCCTTCCGTCCAGGGCCAGGCACTTGAGGCCCTGGGTGCCGCAATCCACACCGAGAAAGATCTCCGCCATGGCGAACCCTCCGCTTCCGGCCCATGAAAACCTCCCTCCCCCCGGCGGGGCAAGGATTCCGCCCGGTTTTTCACGGAGGTCCCTCCAAGGCCTCCTGGTATTCTGCCTCCAACCGAAAATGGAGGACGCCCATGCCGGAGCCCCCCTCTTTCCGAAAGGCCTTTCTCTGGACCATCTGCCTCGTGGCCGCCATGGGGGGCCTTCTCTTCGGGTACGACTGGGTGGTCATCGGGGGGGCCAAGCCTTTCTACGAACCCTTCTTCTCCATCACGGACAAGACACCCTTCCTCAGGGGGTTCGCCCAGAGCAGCGCTCTTGCGGGATGCCTGGCCGGCGCCGTTCTCTCGGGATCCCTTACGGGCCGTTTCGGCCGCAAGAAGATGCTGATCCTCTCGGGCTTCCTCTTCACCGCCTCGGCCGTCGGGACCGCCCTGGCCTGGGATTTCCCTTCCTTCGCTTCCTTCCGGATCCTGGGAGGACTGGGCATCGGGCTGGCCTCCAATCTCTCTCCCATGTATATCGCCGAGATCTCCCCCGCCGAGACCCGCGGCAAGTTCGTCTCCATCAACCAGCTCACCATCGTGATCGGGATCGTGGCGGCCCAGGTGGTCAACTGGCTCATCGCCAGGCCCGTTCCTCCGGGGGCCACGGCGGAAGCCATCCTGCACTCCTGGAACGGAAGGCTGGGCTGGCGCTGGATGTTCGGGGCGGAGACCGTGCCGGCCGGCCTCTTCTTCCTCCTGGCCTTCTTCATCCCCGAGAGCCCCAGGTGGCTCGTCAAGAAGGGAAGGAGCGACCAGGCCGGGAAGATCCTCTCCTCCCTGGGAGGGGAAGACTACGCCCGGGCCACCCTGGCGGAAATCCAGAAGACCCTGGCAGGGAGGGAGGCCAAGGTTTCCTTCAAGACGCTCCTGGAGCCGGGAATCCTGAAGATCCTGGCCCTGGGGGCCTTTCTCGCCCTCTTCCAGCAGTGGTGCGGGATCAACGTGATCTTCAATTACGCCCAGGAGGTCTTCGCCGGCGCGGGCTACCAGGTGAGCGAAATCCTCTTCAATATCCTGATCACGGGCATCGTCAACCTGCTGTTCACCTTCGTGGCGATCCGCACGGTGGACCGGCTGGGGAGGCGGAAACTCATGCTCTTCGGGGCGGGAGGCCTGGCGGCGATCTACGCCGTCCTGGGGTGGGGGTATTTCCAGGGGAGCAAGGGAATCCCCATGTTGATCCTGGTGGTCTCGGCCATCGCCTGCTACGCCATGACCCTGGCGCCGGTGACCTGGGTGATCCTCTCGGAGATCTTCCCCAACCGGGTCCGGGGGGCGGCCATGTCGGTGGCGGTCTTCACCCTATGGGCCGCCTGCGCCGCCCTCACCCTCACCTTCCCCTACCTCCAGAGCGGCCTGGGCACGGCCGGCACCTTCTGGCTCTACGGAGAGATCTGCCTGGGGAGCTTCTTCGTCCTGGCGAAGAAACTCCCCGAGACCAAGGGGAAGTCCCTGGAAGAGATCGAGCGGGAACTGGCGGGCTCCCCCTGAGGGGGGGAGAGGAAACCCGGGAGGCTCCCTACCTCCCGAACCCGATCCCCAGGAAAAGCTTGACCAGGTTGGACTTGAGGAACTTCCCGATAAAGCCCGCCTTGGGGAAAACGGTCATGGTGAAATGAAGCACGTTGGCCTGGAGGTAGAAGGTGAAGGTCTTCACCCCCTGGTTCCCGAAGGGGAGCTTGTAGACCAGGTCGCCCTTGGGATCCAGCTTGCCCCCGGGAAGGACGATGGCCTTGTCGATGTCGAAGACCAGGTCCGAGAGGAAGAGGGCACTCTTGAAGTTGAACCTGGTGGTCCCCTTCTTCACGCCGAACCCGAAGAGCACGAAGTCGGGGAGCTTCAGGAGATTGAAAATGGGCTTGTAATGGACCTTCACCACCGTGGTCTTCGCCGTCTGGCTCACCGTGAGACGTGGTTTCTGGGCCCGAAGGGCGGGAGAAAAGGAGGAGAAGGCCAAAAGAGAAAGAGTGACAAGGGCGAGTTTCTTCATGAATGGATCCTCCGTGGAATTCCAGGAACGAAAAATCCATCTTCCCACACAGCCCCTCCCCGTCAAGTCCGGACCCTCAAAGAGGGTCTCCCTCCCTGGCGGAGAGGTCTGACCGGGGACCTTCGCAGGGTGTCTCAAAGCTGGAGGAAACGCTCCACGATCCGGCCTTCCTGGGAGAGGAGCACCGCGTCCCCGGGCTCGAGCCGGTCGATCCTCTTGGGGGGAGGAATGCGCCGCTTGGATGCGGGCAATGCGAAGAAGTGCAAGGGGGCCCCCACCTTGGCCGCTTTTCTCTGGACCAGGGCGAGGCCCACCTGGTCCTCCCCGACGACGCAACAGGAAGTAACCACCCCGGCGTAGCGCCCCCGCCCGTCCACCACGGG
>CAYQBW010000146.1:0-6716 GCA_964415725.1 uncultured Planctomycetia bacterium | reverse complement strand
GGGGCGGAAGGCCTTTTCTCTTGGCGGGGAATTCAGGGCGCTACTGGGCGGTAACCTTGCAGAAGGAAGCGCCCTCGAAGACGTTCCCAAGGCAGGCCCTCGCGCCCTCCTTGTTGCTCCACTTGTAGTTGGTGCCCTTTCCTGCCCAGACGTCCTCGAACCAGAAGTAGTACATGTTGTCGGTGAGGGCGTCCACCCACTGGGCCACTCCGGCGCCGATCCAGATGAAGGGGCTCAGGACGGCGGCCAGGATGGGCTGCTGGGCGTAGAAGTTGTTGTGCCAGTTGTCCACCGACCGGTAGAGCTGGAAGGGTCCGGTCAGGCAGCCCGTCAGGACCAGACACAGGGCGGCCACCAGGGCCAGGGTCGCAATCTTTCGCATTTGCTTCCTCCTGTCTTGAAAGAAAAGAAACCAGGTTGCAACGCAGGAACTCGTCGGATCCCAATATGATCCAACTGAAGGCCCAAAGTAAAGGGTTGGGGGGAGATTTCAAGGAAGGAAAAAGGGGAAAAACGATTTTTTCCCCCTTTTCTTCGGGGTTTCCCGTGCCCTTGGTGCTCTTCAGGGTTCTAAGCCCCGGACGAGTTTCACCGTGTCCCTGGCGATGACCAGCTCTTCGTTGGTAGGAATCACCCAAACCTGGACCTTGGAGTCGGGGGTGGATATGGGTCCTTCCTTGCCCCCGGCGGTCTCCCGGTTCCGCTCCGGGTCCAGCCGGATTCCCAGGAATTCCAGGCCTTCCAGGGCCATGGCCCGGGCCTGGTCGTCGTTTTCGCCGATGCCCCCGGTAAAGACCAGGGCGTCGAGCCCTCCCATGGCGGCGGCGTAGGCGCCGATGTATTTCTTGATCCTGTAGGCGAAGACTTCCAGGGCGATCCGGGCCCGTTCGTTGCCCTCGGCGGCGGCCTTGTGGAGTTCCCTCATGTCGTGGGAGACCCCGCTGATCCCGTAGAGGCCGCTGTGCTTGTTCATCAAGGTGTTGGCCTCGGCCAGGGTGAGTTCTTCCTTGCCCATGATGTAGAGGATCACCGCCGGGTCCATGTCCCCGCAGCGGGTTCCCATGAGCAGGCCTTCCAGGGGGGTGAACCCCATGGTGGTGTCCACCGATTTCCCCCGGTCCACGGCGGCCATGGAGGCGCCGTTGCCCAGGTGGCAGGTGATGATCTTCATCTCCTCCCTGGGTTTGCCCACCCGCCGGGCCAGCCTTCCCGACACGTAGCGGTGGGAGGTTCCGTGGAAGCCGTACCGGCGGATTCGCTTCTCCTTGTAGAAGACATAGGGCAGTCCGTAGAGGTAGGCCCTGGGCTCCATGGTCATGTGGAAGGCCGTGTCGAAGACCGCCGCGTGGGGGATGTCTTTCAGGTATTCCCGTGCGGCCCTGTATCCCCTCAGGTTGTGGGGGTTGTGCAGGGGGGCGAGTTCGGAACACTCGTGGATCTCCGCCATGACCTCGGGGGTGATGATGGTGGAGGCGGTGAATTTCTCTCCGCCGTGCACCATCCGGTGGCCGCAGGCCTGGATCTCGTCCACCGATTCGATGACCCCCCTTTCCTTGTCGGCAAGCAGCTTCAGGATGATGTCGATCGCCTTCCGGTGTTCCAAAATCTCCAAGGTATCCTGGAAAGGCTCCTTGTCCGCGGGCCGGTACTTGACGATGGAGGCGCTCATCCCGATGCGCTCCACGGAGACCCTGGCAAGGGTTCGCTCCTCGCCTTTTTCCATGAGGTCCAGGTCCGTCTCGATGAGCTGGGCCTTTACGGAGGAACTGCCGCAGTTGAGCACGAGGACCTTCATTTTCCGCCTCCCTGGATCTTCCTGCCCCGCTCGTCGTATTTGAAGAATCCCTCGCCCGTTTTCACGCCCAGCTTGTTTTCGCGGATCATCTTTCTCAGCAGGGCGCAGGGCAGGAACTTGTGGTCTCCCGTCTCGTTGTAGAGATGCCGGTTCCAGCGGCGGACTTCGTCCAGGCCCATCCGGTCCGCCAGGGTGAGGGGGCCCACTTCGAATCCGAATCCCAGGACCATCGCGCGGTCCACGTCCTCCACCGAGGCGACCCCTTCGAAGACCACGGAGATGGCCTCGTTGATCAGGGGCAGGATGATCCGGGTGGTAACGTATCCGGGAGACTCATAGACCTCGATGCCCGTCTTTCCCAGGGCCTCGGCGAGGCCCATGACTTTCTTCAAGGTGGCGTCGGAGGTTTTAAGGCCCCGGACGATCTCCACGAGCTTCATCTTGTGGACCGGGTTCTGGAAGTGCATCCCGATCACCTTGTCGGGCCTTCTCGTGGCCTCGGCCAGGTCGGAGACCGAAAGGGTGGAGGTGTTGGTGATGAGGATGGTTTCGGGGGGACAGACCTGGTCCAGGCCCCAGAAGACTCCCCGCTTGAGCTCCCTCTCGTCGGCCACGGCTTCGAAGACGAAGGGGACGTCCGCCAGGTCGTCGATTTTCTCGACGATCTTGATCCGGGAGAGGATGGCCTTCTTCTCCGACTGGGTGATGCCCCAGCGGGCGATCTCCTGGTCCAGGGCCGCCTCCAGGAGCTTCAAGGATTCCCGGGCCTTCTCCGGGCTTCTGTCCATCGCCAGGACCTCGATGCCTGCTCCCGCCAGGGTGCGGGCCAGGCCCCGGCCCATGGTGCCGAATCCTACGATTGCCGCCGTGTTTTCCTGCATGGTTCCTTCCCGGCCTCCTTGGAGGCCTGTTTGCCGTCGATCTCCCCGGGAAAAAGGGATCCAGGTCTTGCCTGTTCGGGAACGGTTCGAGCCAGCCCTTGTTTTCCCTTCTTTTTCTCCGCCGGGGGAGTAAAAGATGGAAGCTGAAACTCCAGGGGGCCCGCCCCCGTTGGAACCAAGGCCCCGGTAGGGTTTGGTTCGGTTCCTTCCGGCCGGGGCCTTTTTGCAGGGGCCTTTCCTTCAGGGAAAGGCTTTTTCCAAGGAAATCTTGATCCTGGCCTGGCGGCCAGCCCTCTCGTCCTTGTTTTTCTCATGGAGGTCGGTCGATGAAAAAACCTCCCCCGCTGGACAGCCACTTTCTTCTCAGGAAAGTCCATTCCCTCCTGGGAGTGATTCCCGTGGGCCTCTTCCTGTGCTTCCACCTCTTCATGAACTCCAAGGCCGTGATGGAGGGGCACAAGAGCCTGGGAGAGACCTTTACCTTCGCCCAGGTGGTGAAGTCCATCGAGAGTTTCCACCCCAGCCGGGCCTTCCTGAACGCCGTGGAGATCCTCTTCATCTTTCTTCCCCTGCTTCTCCACGGGATCTACGGCCTGGTGATCTGGTGGAAGGGGAAGAACAACGTCCTCAAGCCGGGATACGGGTTCTTCCGGAACTGGATGTACACCCTCCAGCGCTGGACGGGGATCCTGGTGTTCCTCTTCCTGATCGCCCACGTCTACAGGATGCGCCTGGCGGGCCACGGCTCGGACCTGGCCTGGGCCCCGGACGAGGTCTTCAAGGTCCTCCACGACTACCTCCAGAACGGCTTCGGCCTGGCCCTCTACATCGTGGGTGTCCTGGCCTCGGCCTTCCACTTCGCCAACGGCCTTTGGCTGGTGGGCATCACCTGGGGGATCACCATCGGCCCCAGGTCCCAGAAGATCTCCACGGCCTTCGCCGTGCTGGTGTTCCTGGTGCTGGTCTTCCTGGGGGGCGTGGCCCTCTACGGGTTCGCCGCTCTTCCTCCCGCCACCCACGTGGCGGGCGCCATGGGTGGATGAGAAGGAGAAAAGGATAGAGAAGAATGGCAAAGAAAAAGATCAACCAGCGCGTGGTGGTCGTCGGCGGGGGCGTGGCGGGGCTGTTCGCCACGATGAGGCTCGCCGAGAAGGGCTACCCTGTGGATCTCTTCTCCCTCTTTCCCGTCAAGCGCTCCCACACGGCCTGCGCCCAGGGCGGCATCAATGCCTGCATGGACACCAAGGGGGAGCGGGACACCAAGTGGCAGCACTTCGTGGACACCGTCAAGGGCGGCGCCTACCTGCCCAACCAGCCCCCCTGTTTGACCCTGGCGGACATCGCTCCCGGAATCGTTCGGGCCTACGACCGGATGGGCGTGGTCTTCAGCAGGACCCCCGAGGGGGTCCTGGACCTCCGTTATTTCGGCGGAGTGAAAAACGCCCGGACCGTCTTTGCCGGGGCCACGACGGGCCAGCAGCTCCTCTACGGCCTGGACGAGCAGGTCCGGGCCCACGAGGCCAAGGGCACGGTCAAGAAATACGAGTGGTGGGAGGTCCTCTCCTTCATCCTGGACGAGGAGGGGACCTGTTGCGGTGTGACCGCCATGAACCTCATGGACTCCACGGTCCACTCCTTCCCGGCCGACGCCGTGGTGGTGGCCACGGGCGGGTTGGGCCAGATCTTCGGCCGCTCCACCATGTCCACCAACTCCACCGGCGCCGGGACGAGCCGGGCCTACCAGGTGGGAGCGGATTACGCCAACGGCGAGTTCATCCAGATCCATCCCACGGCCATCCCGGGCGACGACAAGAACCGCCTCATGTCCGAGGCCTGCCGCGGCGAAGGCGGCCGGGTGTGGGTCCCCAAGGACCCCAAGGAGACCCGGGCCGGCCGGGACGTTCCCGAGGAGGACCGGTTCTACTTCCTCGAGGAATGGTATCCGGCCTACGGCAACACCGTCCCCAGGGACGTGGCTTCCCGGGCCATCTGGAAGGTCGTCAAGGAAATGGGGATGGGGATCTACGATCCCAAGACCGGCAAGAACCAGGACCTGGTCTACCTGGACCTCACCCACCTGCCGCGGGAGTTCCTGGATTTCCGCCTGGGCGGGATCATGGAGCTCTACGAGAAGTTCGTGGGCGAGGACCCCAGGGACCACCCCATGAAGATCTTCCCTTCCATGCACTACTCCATGGGCGGGCTCTGGACGGACTTCGAGAAGGACCCCGAGACGGGCGGCCTCAAGTGGGGGAGCCCGCGGAACATGATGACCCGGGTCCGGGGGCTCTTCGCCGCCGGGGAGTGCAACTACGCCTACCACGGGGCGAACCGGCTGGGCGCCAACTCCCTGCTGTCGGGCTCCGTGGACGGCTTCATCATGGGCGATTCCGTGCCCGCCTACCTGGCCGGCCGCAAAGGTCTGGCCCGGGAAAAGGATCCCAAGCTCTTCGAGTCGGCCCGCTCCGAGCAGGAGAAGATCAACGAGGAGATTCTCTCCCGGACGGAAGGGGAGAACCCCTTCGTGCTCCACAAGGAGATGGGCGAGCTCATGCTGGCCAACGTTTCGGTGGTCCGGCACAACGACAAGCTCGAGGAGACCCTGGACAAGCTCAAGGAGCTTGAGGAGAGGACGAAGAAGATCGCCCTGGACGACAAGTCCCGCAAGTTCAACACCTCCCTCCAGGAGGCCCGCCAGGTCATGGACATGGTGGTTTTGGCCCAGGTGATCACCAAGAGCGCCCTCATGCGCGACGAGTGCCGGGGGGCCCACTACAAGCCGGAGTTCGAACTCAAGATGCCCGACGCCAAGGAAGGGGACCCGGAGTTTGAGGACTACCTGAGGAAGTGGAAGGCCAACAACGAGAAGTGGCTCAAGACCACCGTGGCCAAACACACCCCCGACGGGCCGGAGATCTCCTACGAGGAAGTGGATACTTCCCTGTATCCGCCGGAACATCCCAGGGACTACAGGTAGGGCGAAGGGAGAAGCGCAGATGGACAAAAAGACGATCCGTTTCAAGATCAAGCGCCAGGACGGTCCCGACGCCTCCCCCTACTGGGAGGAGTTCGAGATTCCCTGGGCCCCCAAGCACAACGTGGTCTCCTCGCTGATGGAGATCCGGCGCAACCCGGTGAACGTCAAGGGAGAGAGGGTCCGGCCGGTGGTGTGGGACTCCAACTGCATGGAAGAGGTCTGCGGGGCCTGCACCATGCTGATCAACGGGTTTCCCCGGCAGGCTTGCTCCACCCTGGTGGATTCTCTGCCCCAGCCCATCGTCCTGGAGCCCCTGACCAAGTTTCCCGTGGTCCGCGATCTCCAGGTGGACCGGGAGAAGATGTTCCAGGCCTTGCTCAAGGTGAAGGCCTGGGTGGACATCGACGGGAGCTGGGACATCCACGAGGGAGGCCCCAGGATCTCCCAGAAGGACTGGCAGAGAACCTACGAGTTCGCCCGGTGCATGACCTGCGGGTGTTGCATGGAAGTCTGCCCCCAGTTTCACCCGGGATCGGCCTTCATCGGGCCCGCTCCCCTGGGCCAGGTCCACAAGACCATCCTCAATCCCACGGGGAAGCTCCAGGCGGAAGAGCGGCTCCATGCCATCATGGGAGACGGGGGAATCACCGATTGCGGCAACGCCCAGAACTGCATCCAGGCCTGCCCCAAGGACATTCCCCTTACCGACGCCATTGCCGACCTGGGCAGGAAGACCACCATCCAGTGGTTGAAGGACATCTTCCTGACCTGACGTCCACGTTGTAGGGATAGCGCGGGACGACCGTCGGGACGGCCTGCGGCCGTCCCTCGGGCGTCCCCTACGTTCCCAACGGGACCGGATGGGATATCAACCCTTCGGGGGAAATGGGTCATCGTGCCGGATCCATCGGGTCTTGGGGGCCATATCGCGGGACGGCCGTCGGGACGGCCTGCGGCCGTCCCTCGGGCGTCCCCTACGGCATCCCCTATATTCCATCGTGGGTGTAGGGGCCGCCGGAGGCGCCGTCTTCGGCGCCGAACGTCGGCCCGGGATGGTTCCGGA
>CAYQBW010000145.1:0-6771 GCA_964415725.1 uncultured Planctomycetia bacterium | reverse complement strand
TCGTCGATCCCCCGCCCGTCGAAGAAGGTCCGGTGGGGCTCGAAGTTGGCGTTGTCCGAGCTGGCATACTCGTCGGTCCGCCTCCACCCGTCCCAGGCATACCACCAGGAGCCGGTGTCCACCGACTTCAGCACACGCCTCCCGTAGGGGTCGTATCCGTAGTAGGCCACCGGCACGAGCTCGGCTGGGGCCGAAAGGCTCTTTTGCTCGGGCACTCCCTTGTGCAGGATGTCCCAGCCCTTGTATTTGGAGCGGGCCGCCGCAAGGAGAAAGGCGATGTCCTTCTGGGTCAGATTCGGCGGGGCCGCCGACTTCGCCTGGGGGGAGACCACGTATTCCCACACCTCGCAGAGCCGGTCCAGGTAGTCGTACACGTAGACATACTGGCCGTCGAAGGTGAGGTTGCCGTTGCCGTCGTACGTGAGGGCCGTCTGCCCCACCTGGTCATACCGGTTGGAATCCTGGTTCAAGATGTAATCGATGACGCTGTGGCCGCTGGAATCCCAGATGTCCACCTTGTCCCGGTTGTGCGCCTGGTCCAGGGCGTAGGCGATCTTCCGGTCGTTGTAGCCCGCCTGGTCGTAGGGCTTGCCCATGTCCGCCTCGGGCACCCCGAGCTTCGCCTCCACGAGCCTCTCGAATCCGTCCAGCTTGAACATGTCCCCCGCGCCCTTGGCCCTGGGATACTGGATCTTCAGGATGTTCCCCAGCTTATCACGGGTGAGGGTCTCCAAAAGCCGGTCCTGGTCCGGGCTCTTCCCGGAAGGACTCCAGACGGTGTGGATCTTTGTGAGGTAGCCCAGGTCGTTGAAGGTCAGAGCCTCTTCCAGGTGCTCCGGGCCGGTGCCCGGGAAGATCCGCCTCCCCAGCACCCGTCCCCCCTCGAAGCGCCACTTGGCCAGGGTGAATGACGAAGACCCGCCGGGCTCTTTCAACTGGGTCTCCATGAGCTTCCCCGCGTTGTCGGGAAGGAAGGTCATCACGAAACCTTCCCCACAAAATTTCGTAGCAATTATTGCTTTCGATTTTCCCCACCAGGCGACCTAAACCATATCGCCCCAATGGATATTGGTTAGCAATTATTTCCGAAAAACCATTTTCGTTCTAGTTAAAACCAAGTCTCTTGAGTGCCCCCCTTTCGTATATAGTATAGCTACTATCTTTTTCCTAGAATTCTCTTAACAAAATATTTCCCTATCATCCAAAGGCCCATCAACACGAGAAGACCACAACCAGGATCAACGACCAATGGGACCCACGCCCAGGACCTAACCGCCTTGCTTGGGAACAATTCCATCCCAAAAAACCCACAGATGCCGCCCAAAAGTGGCGACAAGGAAAAATTTTTTGGGTTACCGTTCTTCCGATATTCTCGGTAACACCTGATTTTCCCAGAAAAATTACCGTATATTGAAAAGGCCGAAAAAGCAAGAAGAAGAACCGAAAGAACTAAAGCCATAAAAAAGAATCCTCACTTTCCAGAATACATTCTTTGCCCCCACAGAAGACCCTTAAGGATTGACCACGCCCTATTGCCCTCGAAGGGCTTTACAATGGAGGAGGCAGGAACAAGAAATGTCTCACCGGTTCTTGGCAACGCGAACTTATTCCAGGGCGTAAAATCCCACTTTCCAGACCGCAAATAATTCCACCAATTTGCTTCTCCAGGCATAACCCAGTCGCCTGCTTTTAATCCAGGCCTCCCCCAACGGCTTACAGTGACCAATTTTGTCCCTGCCCTTATTCCACAACTCCCTTCTCCACCCCCTTCAACCAGGGACGGCGCAACGTTTCCGGCCGGTAGCATCTTTAATATTTGGACTCCCATTAAAAGGCCGCCCCCAAATTGAAGCACCCCCAACCCTGCTTTCAAATAATCACCTTCATCTAACCCCCAATACGCGTTCTTCGCCCCATAATAAATCGCAACCGGGGGAAGGGAATTCCACGCAAACTCAAACGCCAAAAGCCCCAGCCTGCTCACCATGGTCCCATAGTGCTCCATAAGGTAACCCTGTATCCGCATCTCGTTTTGGAGGGTGGGAGCTCGCGTATAAAGATAGGGGTATTTTTTTGCCAAAGCAGGGTCAACAAAAGCTTGGGTAATGCTCAAATTCCCATTAAGCCCTAAAACCACTCGAAACGGAATAGTGGTTCCTATCGTGGTCTGCAACCAAACATACTCGGGGGATGTGCCTAAAATCGCATGTAGGTTAACCCCTTGAAACCTGTTTTTTGCGTTACATCCTGGAGGCGTATTTGGTTTTCCAGAGGGTGAATTTGGCGGTTCCGAGTCTCCTGTATCCGCATAAATTGTTTCACCATTGGGGCCCTCGAGGAGAATTCCACCGCCGTCCGGCCCATACCATGTTCCCACAGGGGTGGGAGTCTCCGGACCTCCATAAATGAGGGGAGGGACGGGGACGGGTTTCTGGTGGGGCACCAATTCACCCAGCCTATTGGCTGCCCCGGGAATGAGCCCGAAGGGGTCCATGCCCTGGTTCGGCATGGAGGCAACGTAGGCGTAGCCGTTGCCCCAGTTGGAGGCGTCTGTCCAGTTGCCGATGGGGTCCTGGGTGAGGAAGCGTCCGATGGAGGGGTCGTAGTACCGGTAGCGGTAGTAGACGAGGCCGGACTCGTCGTCGTGGACGCGGCCGGTGTAGCCGTAGTCGTTCTCGATGATCGTCTTGTTCCGGGGCGTCCAGTCCGGGGCGTAGACACGCCGGCGGCCGTAGGGATCGTAGTCGTAGCGCTCCACCACCTGGCCTGCGTCGTTCACAACCGCCCGGATATGCCCCAGCGACCCCTGCAGGAAGGTATACCTGGTCCAGGCGCCCGGATTCCCGGGGGAGCCAGGCGTGTAGACCGCATACCCCAGGTGCTCGTCGATCCCACGCCCGTCGAAGAAGGTCCGGTGGGGCTCGAAGTTGGCGTTGTCCGAGCTGGCATACTCGTCGGTCCGCCTCCACCCGTCCCAGGCATACCACCAGGAGCCGGTGTCCACCGACTTCAGCACACGCCTCCCGTAGGGGTCGTATCCGTAGTAGGCCACCGGCACGAGCTCGGCTGGGGCCGAAAGGCTCTTTTGCTCGGGCACTCCCTTGTGCAGGATGTCCCAGCCCTTGTATTTGGAGCGGGCCGCCGCAAGGAGAAAGGCGATGTCCTTCTGGGTCAGATTCGGCGGGGCCGCCGACTTCGCCTGGGGGGAGACCACGTATTCCCACACCTCGCAGAGCCGGTCCAGGTAGTCGTACACGTAGACATACTGGCCGTCGAAGGTGAGGTTGCCGTTGCCGTCGTACGTGAGGGCCGTCTGCCCCACCTGGTCATACCGGTTGGAATCCTGGTTCAAGATGTAATCGATGACGCTGTGGCCGCTGGAATCCCAGATGTCCACCTTGTCCCGGTTGTGCGCCTGGTCCAGGGCGTAGGCGATCTTCCGGTCGTTGTAGCCCGCCTGGTCGTAGGGCTTGCCCATGTCCGCCTCGGGCACCCCGAGCTTCGCCTCCACGAGCCTCTCGAATCCGTCCAGCTTGAACATGTCCCCCGCGCCCTTGGCCCTGGGATACTGGATCTTCAGGATGTTCCCCAGCTTATCACGGGTGAGGGTCTCCAAAAGCCGGTCCTGGTCCGGGCTCTTCCCGGAAGGACTCCAGACGGTGTGGATCTTTGTGAGGTAGCCCAGGTCGTCGAAGGTCAGGGTCTCTTCCAGGTGCTCCGGGCCGGTGCCGGGGAAGATCCGCCTCCCCAGCACCCGGCCTCCCTCAAAGCGCCACTTGGCCAGGGTGAAAGAAGAAGATCCGCCGGGCTCTTTCAGCTGTGTCTCCATGAGCTTCCCCGCGTTGTCGGGAAGGAAGGTCATGACAAAACCGCTGGCCGTGGTGAGCGACCTCCGGAAGGAGGGGTCCTTGCTCGACTGGCTCATGTCCCAGCCGCTTTTCACCGTCACCGGACCGGCGGCGTCGGCCCACTGGAAGCCCTCCTGTTCCAGCCTCCCCAGGGTGTCCCAGGAGGCCGTGGCCAGGACCAGGTTGGGGGCGTTGGGGTCGTTGAAGCTGGACCAACGGGTCCGGGCGGAGTTCACCCGGCCGAAGGGGTCGTATCCCAACTCCTCCCGGGTCGTCATGGCCGAGAGGTGGCTCCAGTTGGAGTCCACGTACCGGGCCGTGGGGCGGAGTTCCCTGGCGTCGTATTTGATCTTCACGTTGGCCCCGTTTCCGTCGGTCCAGCCCAGGAACATCCGCAAGCAGAACATCTTCAGGTTGGTCGACTCCTTCCTCGAGGCCGCCCTCTCCCGCCAGCTCGTGGACTTCCCACCCCTGGAAGACTACGTCCCCATGTTTCGCCTGAAGGAGGAAGAAGAGACCCGGGAATTCCAGGGCGAAGCCCAGGCGTGACACGGGCCCCGCGGAGAAAGCAGAACAGATCACCAAAAGCGCAAACTTCCCTGAGACAGGGGGGGGGTCATGAGACTCTAGCGACTTCGACGACGAGCCCCCTCAGCTTTGCTTCTTCGATAACCCTCCATGCTTTAGAAGAGAACAATAGAACAGGGCGCGGGCGGAGCAGCCCACGGCGTACGCCTATCATCTGCCGCGTTACCATCACATCGGCCTTCCCAATCGTTTTACCAATCACCGTCACTTCGGACAAAAGATTCAGGCCAACGACATCATTCCGCGGACACCGCCCATAGCTTTCCTCATCGAAAGGACCATGACCAACGCGGGTCACTGGATCAAGCTCTACCGGAGTCCCTGTTACATTAAGTTGGAAATATTTCTCGGAGGGTTTCCCTCCCAAGTTTGAAAGCCTGATTTGTTCAAACTCCACTCCGGTGAGTTCGTGTTCGCGGAAAACATCAAAAACATGCACAGAAACTACAATTTCACCCGCGATTGTCTGTGAGAAGTCTACTTTCTTGGGAATACGACGGCCAACGAGAAAAAGGGGGCTCGTCTGGGGCGCCCCTGCTCCGCACAAAGGACATGCTTTCGTGTCGTCATAGGTGGCGCCGCATTCCTCTCCAGCGGGTTCAAAGACTCGCTTGGGCCACACATGGAAAAGCTTGGCCTCAGCAAGCTCGCTGCGAGAGTAAATACGGCGTATCTCCCAACATGTGTAAAGTCCTTCACCTTCTTCCCTACGAAGCCGCCCATCAATCCTCTTGATTTCGTCCAGCAGGGGGTCACCTACTTCAACCTTTATTATTCGGACGCTACCAGATCGCACTCCGACATTCTTTGGAAGAAAGCGTTCAGCATCATCTTCCGGAACCCTGAACTCAACAATTTCTCGCATTTGTCCGTTCCTGTTTTTTACAAGGAAGAGGAAACATACCATAAACTTTCCACTTCAACCCCTCTTGTTTTTCAGGTGTTGGCTTAGGTTTACCATATGGGTGAAGCCTTCTAAACTCCCTCCTAATCTCCCGGCAGTAAGCCACCTTTTTCTCCTGAACCCCCGCGCATTAAGCACCTCCACGGGAAAGTCAGGGGTAAGCCGGTGGCTTTTCCTCCTCTTCAAAACCACCAGAATATGGAGGCGGGCGTGGGACGGCAGGAACCGGCCTCCCCCTTTCGTTCATCTTGAAAAGGGCACTGATCGACAGACGCGACAAAAGTCTTGTCAAGGCCGTGACTCGGTGGGTGCGTCGGAACTGGCCTCCCGACGTCACGAGTCCGGATCTCCGATCCGGCCTCGTTCCGGCGGGGGCTTCACAACATCGAGGACTGAGGTAAGGTCACAATTTTTTTGGATTTTCGTGGGTCCGGGACTTTTGTCGTAACCGTCATTGATCGGCGGAGGCGACAAAAGCCACCGACTCCGCCAAGGGCCGCTGGATAGGGGGGCGCGGGTGTTGATCCGGGAGGGCTCTTGGCCGAGAATCTTCCTTTCGACTCCATATTCCCTGGAATTCCCGCGCCGCGGGAAAAGGAGCGGTCTCCATGAAAACGGCTCTTTTCGCGTCTCTCTCCCTCTTTCTCCTCCTTCCCTCCTGCGGGAACTCGGGCGTCGCCGGGACCTGGGTCCTGGACACGTCGGTGCTGAAGAAAAAGGCAAAGGAAGGCTTAGAGAAGAACCTGCCGAAGGACCCCAAAAAGAAGGCCATGTCCCAGGTGTTCATGAAGCGGGTGTTGGCCGTGTACGACAAGATGAAGGTCCAATTGGTTCTTCACGGCGACGGGACCTTCACGGTGACCTCCTCCAACCCTGAGTCCAAGGCGCCCCAGGAGGGCAAAGGCACCTGGAAGCTGGAAAAGGACATCCTCACCCTGACCCCCAAGTCGGGGAATGCTTTCGGGGGCAAGCTCGTGCCCAAAAAGTTCCGCTACGACGGAAGCACCCTGGTCCCCGAAGGCGATCCCATTGCCAAAAAAATGGGGATGGTCTACCGCAAGCAATAACGCTCGCCCAGTCCCCCGCCCCGGCGGGCTACCGCCGGGGCCTTTCTTTCTTCCCGCCCCTTCGGGCCCCGGGCCGGCCGGCCGCCTTGCCGAGCTTTACCTGGAAGGTGAGCCTCTTCCCCCCCCGGAGGACCTGGATCTCCACCCGGTCCCCGGGGAGGTGGGAAAAGAGGGCTGCCACGAAATCCAGGAAACCGTCCACCGGTTTGCCGCTGAACTCCACGATCAGGTCCCCCGCCCGGAGCCCGGCCTTCTCCGCGGGGGAGCCTTTCTTCACCTTGGCGATCTTGTAGCCTCCCCGGACCTGGGAAAAATCGGGAACCGTTCCAAGCGACGGCCTGGCTCCCTTGGGATGGGGCAGGGC
>CAYQBW010000144.1:0-6799 GCA_964415725.1 uncultured Planctomycetia bacterium | reverse complement strand
GTCCCACCATCCCCCGCCCGCCACCACATTCGTGGGGCTTTGAGGGGAGATGGTCACGGGCGTTTATTTCTTGGTCTTGCGGCTGAATTCCTTGGCCGCCTCGGGGGAGAAGTGACCCTTGGGGAAGGAGGGGTTCACTTCGAGGGACTTGAGGTCCACGATGAGCACCGAGGAGAGCCTTCCCGTGCGGGGCGAGGTGACCTGGAGGCGGAAATTGGTGGGGACCCGGAGTTTTCCCTTGGCCACGGGGCGGAAATCGGAGAGGACCAGGGTCTCGCCGTGGATGTAGACGGCCGCTTCGCTGTGGGCGAAGGTGGGCCAGACGAGCACGCGCCTGGGCTCCCCCGTCTCCCGGTCCACCCAGATCCGGATCCGGGCCGGCCCCTTGTAGTCTTGTTTCCGGTAGAAAGGAAAATAGGGGATCTCGCCCTCGGCGACGAGGCAGACCCGGGGAACCAGCCTTCCCTTCCAGGGGATCCGGATGGTCTCCGTCCAGGGGGGAGAGGGGTCCTTCAATTGCATGAGGATCCGGTCCACCTGGAAGAGCCGCAACACCTGGCCGGCCAGGCGGATCTCCTTCTGGACCGTGGCCCGGTCCTGCTTGTATTCCCGCTGTTTCAGGTTCTTCACCGGGCCTCCCGGTGCGACCTGCCAGTAGTGCTTCCCGTCGAAGCCCCTGAGAATGTGGAGCCCCTTCTCCTTCACCTCCGTGCGGATGGAGTCGGGGGACTGGAACTCCTGGACGGCCTCCACGTCGAAGATCCCCTTCTTGGTGTGGATCTGGATCACCAGGCGGGCCTTGTATCCTTTGAGGGGAAAAGGCTTTCCTTCCTTGCCGTAGAGGGCTTTCCGCACAAGGGCGGCGATCTTCCCGATCTCCTTGCGCACGTCCATCCCGGCGATGGGCCGGCTGGCCGGGCCCTGGGCCGCCCCGGGGGCGGAGGTAAGAAGAAGCGCCAGAAGCGCCGGGCCCAGGGCCGGCAGGGCCCGGCCCGCCGCACGGAGAAGTCCCTTGGGTCTCATCGGCCTGCTCGCTCGGTCGTGGTTTCTTCCCATAGCTCCAGGATCTCCTCGGGGCTCTCCAGGATCCGGGAGGCCCCGGCCTTCTCCAGGGTTTCCCTTCCGTGGAATCCCCAGGCCGCCCCAAGGCCCGGGCATCCCAGGGCCCGGGCCGCCTGCATGTCCGGCGCCCCGTCTCCCACCATCACGGCCTCCCGGGCCTCTCCTCCCATGGCCTTTAGGGCTTCCCGCAGGATGGCGGGATCGGGTTTTCTCGGCCTTCCCGGGACCCACCCCAGAAGGACCGAAAACTTGTCTTCCAGGGAGAGGGCCCGGGCTACCTGCCGGACCACGTCCTCGGGCTTGTTGGAGACCAGGGCCATCCGGGAGGGGGGAATGGCCTGGAGGACCCTTTTCATTCCCGGGTAGAGGGTGGAGTGGTCCGCCGGGTGGGCCACGTAATAGGCCCGCCAGAGGGCCACCATCTCGTCCAGTTCCGGTCCGGGCTCCAGGGGCAGGACTTCTTCCAGGAGCCTTTCGGCCCCTTCTCCCACGTGGCGGAGCACCTCCTTCACCGGAAGGGGGGGCAGCCCCATCCGGGCCCGCACGTGGTTGGTGGCGGCGGCGATGTCGCCGCTGGTGTCCACCACGGTTCCGTCGAAATCCAGGAGAAGCCAGTGCATCCGTTTGTTGTCCTCCCATCGAAAGGGGCCATCCTACAGGGTGGCAAGACCCTCGTCTTCCCTTCACCCTGACCAATCCCGAAACACCAGGGGCGGGACGAGCCCCAGGAGGGCGGCCAGAAGCCAGAGGAGCAGGACGGCCCGGACAGGACCCAGGCCCGCCCGGGAGAGCCTGTGGGAGAGGTGGTTCCGGTCGGCCCGGTGGAGGGGAAGGCCCCGGCGGGCCCGGAAGACCAGGGTGGCGGCCATGTCCAGGAGGGGGAGCCCCGGGACCAGGAGGAGGGCCGGGTCGGGCGCTTTCCCCGGGGAGGAGGGCGTCGCCGTGAGAACCGCCAGGGTGAGGCCCAAAACCAGGGAGGCCTGGTCCCCCAGAAAGAGGCGGGCCCTTGGGAAGTTGAAAAGGAGGAGGGGGAGAAGGGCGCCCGCCGAGGCGGCCCCGAGAAGGGGGACCCAGGCGGGTCCCCGGGAGAGGAGGGCCGCTTCCGCGCAAAGGATCAGGCCTGTCCCGGCGGCCAGGCCGTCCATGTTGTCCTGGAAGTTCAGGGCGTTCTGGAGGAGGACGGCCCAGGCCAGGAAAAAGAGGAAAAAGAGGGGATTGCCGGGGTAGAGAACGAAGCCCGCCGGGAGGGCCGCCAGGAACTGGCCCAGGAGCTTGGCCCCCCAAGGCAGTCCCCCCTTGCGCCGGTCGTCCCAGAGCCCGGCCAGGAAGGCCAGGATGGGGGCGCAAACCACAAGGGCCGGAAGGGAGGGGTTCCAGAGGAGGAGCACGCCCCAGGCCCCGGCCAGAAAGGGGATTCCTCCCGCCAGGGGGGTGGGCTTCGCGTGGGCCTTCCTTCCCCCGGGGAGGTCCAGGAGCCCGAAGCGGCGGGCAAGAAAGAGGGACGGCCCGAGAAGCAAAAGCGAAGTCCCCAACCCGGCGGCTGCCGGAATCCAGGGAAACCCGAAGAGGCTCGCCTTCACGGCTTGTCCGCGCCGTAGCCCGCGCCGTAGAGGCCCCGCTCGCGGATCCATTCCTCCACGGCGGGAGGAACCAGCCCCTCCAGGGGAAGGCCTTCCGCCAGGCGGCGGCGGACCTCCGTGGAGGAGACGGGGACGGGAGGCACGTCCAGGAACCCTTCTTCCAGGGCCTGGATCTCCCAGGGTTCCAGGGCCCCTTCCAGGGTCTGGAGAACTTCCTTCGGGAAGCCGGGCCTGGGGACCACGAGAAAACGGCAGAGCGAAAAGAGCCTGTGGACGTCCTTCCACTTGGGAAGGTGGGGGAGGGAGTCCGAGCCGAGGAGCCAGGAGAGTTCCGTGCCGGGGGGAGAGGCGGCCTTCCAGGCCCGAAGGGTGTCCACCGTCCAGGAGATTCCCCCTCGGCGGATTTCCTCGTCCGAGATCTCCACCCCGTCGATCCCCTGGAAGGCCAGGCGGGCCATCTCCAACCTGTCCCGGGGGGAGGCCCCGTGCCCCTTCTCCTTGAGGGGGGACCGGGCGGCTGGGATCACAACCACTTGGTCCTGGCCGCCCTTCTCCAGGGCCGCCCGGGCCATGGCCCGGTGGCCCTGGTGGGGCGGGTCGAAGGAGCCCCCGAAGAGGCAGACTTTCATCGCGCCCCTTCCTCGGACCCGGCCCGGGCTTCTTCCCTCAAGGAGAGGAGGCGGGCCTCCAGCTCGGGGCCCGCCGGGACGTCCTCCTCCTCGCCTTTGTCCAGGTCCCGGACCTTCACGACCCCCCGTTTTCTCTCCTCCTCTCCCAGCAGGAGGGCGGCGCGGCACCTTTCCCTGGCGGCCCGCTTGAGCCTGGCACGAAGCCCCTTGCCCTGGTGGTCGAAGAGCACGGTGAACCCGGCCCGGCGAAGAGTGACGGCAAGGCGAAACCCTTCGTCTTCCTGCTCGGGCCCGATGGGGACGAGGAAGGCGTCGGGCCTTTCCCCCGGGGAGACCCCCTCCAGGAGGCCTTCCATCTCCAGGGCGATCAGGGTGGGGGTGACGCCGATGGAGAAGCCCACGGCGCCGAGAGAAGGGCCGCCCAGCTCGGCGATCAGGTCGTCGTATCTGCCGCCCCCGCAAAGGGCGGAGCGGGCGCCGAGCTTTTCGTAGGGGATCTCGAAGACCGTGTGGGTGTAGTAGTCGAAGCCCCGGACGATGGAGGGGTCCACCCGGTAAGGGACCTCCAGCATGTCCAGGGTCTTCTTGACCGCCTCGAAGTGGGCCAGGCTCTCCGGCGAGAGGTGGTCCAGGAACTCGGGGACGCCCCGGCGCAATTCCTTGCAGGTCTCCACCTTGCAGTCCAGGATTCGGAAGACGTTCCGGTTGTATCGGTCCCTGCAAAGGGGGCAAAGCTCGTCCAGCTTGGGACGGAACCACTCCTTGAGGACCTCCCGGAAGCGGTCCCGGTCGGCCTTGTCCCCGATGGAATTGATCCGGGCCTCCAGGCCTCGGAGCCCCAGGCCCTGGAAGAAGTCCAGGACCAGCAGGATCATCTCGGCGTCCAGCCGGGGATCGGAGGAACCCAGGGCCTCGGCCCCGATCTGCCAGAACTGGCGCTGGCGCCCTTTCTGGGGCTTCTCATAGCGGAACATGGGGCCGATGTAGAAGAATTTCTGGAAGGGACTTCTCTTGTGGAAGTTGTGCTCCAGGTAGGCCCGGACCACCGAGGCCGTCCCCTCGGGCCGGAAGGAGTAGGAGCTCTCGCCGCCCCGGGAGACAGTGAACATCTCCTTTTCCACGATGTCCGTCACCTCCCCGATGGAGCGGACGAAGAGCCGGGTCTCCTCGAAGAAGGGGGTGCGGATCTCCCGGTAGCCGTGGACTTCCAGGATCCGGCGGGCCTCTTCCTCGAGTTTCCTGTAGATCCGCACCTTCTCCGGAAGGAGATCCTCCGTCCCGCGGGGCGCGCGATAGGGTTCCTGGGCCAAGTCGATCCCTCCTGGTGCCGGTCAGAGAATCCAATGGTTACTTCCCGGGGCGAGGGGGCATTGTAAAGAGGTCGGTCCTGGAACTGGAAGGGACAGGACGGGAGGCTTTTTTTGGGATTGACCCTCCCCGGGGGGAGGGCTAGGATTCGGATCTTTCGAGCCCGACACGCGCCTTCGTGGCGAAAAGGATCAGCTGGAGGTAACCCTGCAATGGCGAAATGGCTGCTCGCACTTGTTTGTCTGGCCTTGACCGTCCCTTTCACCGGGTGCGGATCCGCCCCCGCGAACAACCAGGGGAATGAGTTGGCCAAGCTCAGGGCCAAGTACCGGGCCCAGGAGGAAGCCGACGTGGCCCGCCTTACGAGCGATTACAAGAGTGCCAAGTGGAAGCACGAACTGAAGGACGATTTCGCCCGGCACAACTGGCTGGAGTGGCCTTTCGCGGGCACCATGTTCTTCCTCTCCTGGATCTCCACGGGCCACCAGAAGCGGGACTTCACCACGATCCACAGGGAGATGGACCGCTACTTCTTCAACGCCGCCTGGGACGATCCCTACCTCCAGGGGGGAGGGGACTGAGGATCTTCCCGGGAGGGGGACCTTCACGGTCCAGGTTCCCGGAGGGCTTCCAGGAACGTTTCGAGAGGGTCCCCCGACTCGTCCGGGTCGAGCCAGCGCACGTGGCGGAACTTGCGAAACCACGTGCGCTGCTTGCGTACGAACCTCCAGGTCCGGCGGGTGATGGCCTCCTCCAGCTCCTCTTTCGGGATCCGGCCCTCCAGAAAGTCCAGGACCTGCCGGTAACCCAGGGCGGCCGAGGCCTGCCGGGAGAACCCTCCCGCCTCCAGGATGGACCGGGTCTCCTCTACCAGCCCCTTCTCCAGCATGGAACGAGTCCTCCGCCGGATTCTCTCCTTGAGGACTTCCGGTTCACGCAGGATTCCAACCCCCCGGTAGGGGAGGGCGGGCTCGCTGCGTTCCCACTCCTTTTGGAGGCTTGAGAGGGGTTTCCCCGAGAGCTCCAGCACCTCCAGGGCCCGGACCAGGCGCTTGAGATCCTTGGGGTGGATCCGGGCGGCCGCCGGGGGGTCCAGCCGGGCTAATTTGCGGTGAAGCGTGCCTTCTCCGCCGGCCTCCTCCTCTTCCAGGAGCCTCCTTCGGACCTCCGGGTCCGCCCCGGGCCCGGAGAAGAGGCCCTTGGTGAGAACCTGGAAGTAGAAAGGCGTGCCTCCCACGAAGAGAGCCCTCTTCCCCCGGCGGCGGACTTCCCCCAGGACCCGGAGGGCCTCCTTCCGGTAGCGGGCGGCGTCGAAGCTCTCCCAGGGCTCCACCAGGTCCACCAGGTGGTGGGGGACCCGGGCCCTCTCTTCCGGGCCGGGCTTGGCCGTGCCGATGTCCATGCGGCGGTAGACGGCCATGGAATCCAGGGAGAGGATCTCCGCGTCCAGGGCCTCCGCCAAGGGCAGGGCCAGCTCGGACTTTCCCGAGGCCGTAGGCCCGAGAAGGAAGAGGACCGGGGGTTCCATGGGGCGGCCTTCCCCTATTTCCTTTCTTTCTTTCCTTCCTGGAGCCCTTTCCCCCGGGAGGCAAGGGTGTTCCGGGTCACTACAAGAGGGGAGTGGAGGAGGGCCTGGCGGAGCTTGAGTTTCTCGAAGAAGGTGGGGGGCTCTTTCTTGAGGGCCTGGATCACCTTGTCCCGCACGTCCTCTAAGCGGGTGACGATTCTCTTGTCCAGCTTGATGATGTGGTAACTCACGATTTCCGAGCCCGACTTGAAGGGCACGGGTTCGCTCACCTGGCCGGGCTTGAGCTTGCGGACGGCGTCGGCGAAGGCCGCTCCGAAGCGCTGGTAGTTGTAACCCACCACCAGCCCGGCCTTTTTGGCCTTTTCCGGGTCCCCCGCGGCGGCCCGGGCCGCCGGGTCGTCGGATTCCTCCACGCAGACCTTCCAGAAGGGCTCTCCTCCCAGGATCCGCCTCCGGATCCGGAGGGCCTTTTCCAGGGCCTTTTTCTCCAGGGCCTTCCGGTCCACCTGGTCGATGCTCTTGCCCCGGCGGAGTTCCTCCTGCAGGAGGGGGGCCAGGGCCACCTGGATCTGGCGGATCACCACCCGGACGCCGCCCAGGCCGTACATGTCCTCGAACTTCCTCCGGATTTGCTCTTCCGTGATCTTCCGGGTCGCCAGGACCACCCGTTCTTCGAGCTTCCGCTTCTCCAG
>CAYQBW010000143.1:0-6814 GCA_964415725.1 uncultured Planctomycetia bacterium | reverse complement strand
GATTTCTATGGTGGGGATTTATGTGGAGAGCTGGGGTTGGAGGGGGGGTGGGGCCTTCTGTTTTCCCCCGTACCCGACCGCAGATCCGGGAAGAGAGGGTGTCAAACGGGACGACGTTCGGGGCGGCGCGGGGCGCCGCCCCTCCGGCGTCCCCTACATTTGGGTAGGGGCCGTGAGGCCGGCCGTGAGGCTGGCCTGGAAGCGGGCCGTGAGGCGGGCCGCGAGGCGGGCCGGGTTTTGGGGAGAACGAACTTGATCCTGGCTCCCACGAAGGGGGGGTAGGCGTCCCAGTCGGCCTTCAGGATCTTCAGGCCCTCCAGGTTTCCTTTGTGCATCCGCCCCGGCAGGATCCGGGCCGGGTAATTGCGGTCCCTGTAGACCAGGACGTGGACGCCCGGCGTGGCCGGGAAAGAGGCGCGGAAGCGAGCTTCCAGGAGGATTTCGTTGTTCACGTCGTAGAGCCCGTCCTTCCCGTCCCCCCAAAGCCTGGCGCCGAGCAGTTTCAGCTTGAGCGGCAGGCCGTCCACGTAGAGGTCCAAAAGGGGAATCGCGGCCCGGGCCACTTCCAATGCCGTCCGGTGGATTTCCTCCTTGGAGTATTCCATGTCCCCGTCGGCGTCGATCCGGTTCCGGAGCCCCATGGCACGGGTCCGCCGGACCCGGAGGAGCCACCTGAGCTCCACCGTTCCGCCGGGCCGGATGCTCAACCATGTGTGGTTGTCCGTCTCGTCCGCCGGGTGGAGCCCGGTGAGACAAAGGAGAAGCAAGAGCCATGGGACCCGGGAGGTCCAGGCGGCGCGGGCCCTAAGGGCTTTCATGGGATGCCGGATTGGGCAGGCTGTCCAGGACTTCCGAGGCGGCCTTCCTGATCCCGGGAGGTTCCAGGGCGGGAAGGAGGACCTTCAGGCGCTCTCTCCAAAGGGATGGAGGAAAAGAAAAAAGAGCGTCCAGGCAGGCCAGGCGCAGTTTTCGTGGCGCGGAAGGGTCCCGGAGGCGGTCGAAGAGGTGGGGCAGGAGGCGGCGGTCCCGGGCCCGGGCCAGGCCCCGGACGGCCAGGAGCGCCACCCTTCCCCGGTGGTCGTGGACCGCCCAGAGGGCCTCTTCCCTGTCCCTCGGGTCCTTGGAGGAGGCCAGCCCGGCCACGAGTTTCTCCAGGACTTTCACGTCCTTCTCCCGGGAGAAACGCGCTCTCGCGGAAAGGGGGGTCTTCTCCTTGGGGCGGGGGCCCCCGCAGGCGCCGGCCGAAAGAGCGCAGGAAAGGGCGGCTCCCCAGAGGAGGGTGGAGCGAAACATGCCGTCCTCAGAACACCACTTCCACCGTCCGGATCTGGAAGGGTTTGAAGTCCAGGTGAATCTCCCGGCTTCCCCCCTTCCTCCACGTTCCCAGCCCTTGGTCGCCGCCCCAATGGTAGGGATCGGGGTTCTTGGGCTCTTCCAAGCCGTTCACGAGCCGCCACTGGACGCACTTTTTGGGGAGGCGGATCGCGGTGTCGCGTGCCGGGACGCCGGTGGACTCGAAGAGCCGCAGGATGAAGGTGGGCCTGTCCTCGGCCCTCTTTACGGTCTCAAGGATCACCCTTCTCGGGGTGACGGAGTAGAAGGAGATCCGGGCGGGAAGGGCCTCGGCGGCGCAACGGGCCTTGGGCGCGAAGAAGCAGCGCACCGGCCAGTTCCACTCCCGGGAGAGGTTGCCCATCTCCGCTTTCTTCCAGCTCCCGGCATGGGGAACCAGGGCGAGCCGCAGGTCGTGGCGGTGCCTGTCGGCCGTGGGATCGGGCCAGGTGGGGGCTTTGAGAAGGCTCACCCGGAGGACGTTGTGAAGGGCGTCGAAGCCGTGCCGACCGTGGGTCAGGATCCCGGCGCCGTAGCCGTCCTTGCTCATGTCTGCGAAGGCGAGCCCCGAGACCTCGTAACGGGCCTTCTCCCAGGAGGTCTTCCTGCGGGTGGAGCGGTCCAGGGCGCCGAAGGCGATTTCGTAGGTGGCCTTGTCCGGGTCGACCGAAAGCGGGAAGGCGAACTTCACGAGCTTGCGCTCTTCCAGCCAGTCGATGATGCACCGGATATGGATCTTGGGGTCCCCCTTTACCAGCCGGTAGAGGGTGACGAACTTGGAGCTGGAATAGCGGTGGACCGCTTTGATGGTGGCGACGACGGGGCCCTTTTCCACGACTTCCACGCTCTCGGGCCGGTCCAGGTCCCGGATGTAGGTGAGGCCCAGGTTCCAGGCGTCGTAGTGCTTGGGCCGGTCGTCGAAGAACTGGTAGCCCGCCTGTTTTCCCGCGGCCAGGATCTCCTTGCCGTCGCGAAGGTCCTGGACCCGGGAGATCCTGCCCGTGGAAGGATCGATCTCCACGTGGACCAGGCCGTTGTCCAGGAAATACTGGCCCACCGTAAGGGGCGGTCCCGGGACGGAGCCTTCGCCCCGGGCCAGGCCGAGGACGCGGAAGCCCATGGCGGGCACATCCACCTTGCAGACCAGGGTGTCCCGCTCGAGCAGGGAGGGCTGGCAGGCCAGGGGGGCTTTGAGGCCTTCGCCCTGGAGGACCCAGGGGCCCTTCTCGCAGGCCAGTTTCCGGGGAAGCTTGATATGGACCAGAGCGTTCCGGTCCCAGGAGAGGGGGTTCCAGAGAAGGACCGTCGCCTCGCCGGGAACCCGGGGCAGGCGCCGGCCCAGGACGGTCATGGCGGCCCTGCGGGCCCGGGCGGCGGCTTGGAAATTGAGCAGGTAGTCGGCCTGCACGTCGTCATACACGGGCTTGATGCTCGAGCCCGGAAGGATGTCGTGCATCTGGTTGAGGAGGTGGCGCTTCCAGGACTTGCGGAAGTCCTCCACGGGCCAGGGCCCGCCGTAGAGCATGCCGATCGAGCAGAGTTTCTCCGCCGAGAGCAGGGCCTCCTCGCTCTCCATGTTGAAGCGCTTGATCATCTCCTGGGAGGTATAGGTGCCCCGGTGGTATTCAAGGTAGAGTTCCCCCGGCATCTCCGGGAGCCTGTCGATGGCCTTCTCCCCCTCGCCCACGACGGAGCGGAAATAGTTTTCCACGCTCGAGAACCGGAGCTTGGGATAACCGGGTTTCTTCATGAGGGCGACGGCGTTCTGCAGGTCCGTCCTGGTGGGCCCGCCGCCGTGGTCGCCCACGCCGTAGACCACCATCACGTCCTTGATCCAAGGGTGGTGGGCCCGGTGCTGTTTGATGAGTTCGAGGATGCGCTTTTCGCGGATCTTCTCGCCGTAGCCGCCCACGCTCTGGAGGGTGAGGACCCTGGTGCCGTCGATGCCTTTCCACCAGAAGAGCCGGTAGGGGAAAGGATTGGTGTCGTTCCAGTTCAGCTTGCTGGTATAGAAGTGATAGAAGCCCGAGTGCCTGAGAAGCTGGGGCATGTTGCCGTTGTAGCCGAAGGAGTCGGGGCAGATGGCGATCCAGGGCCTCTTTCCGAAGTCCTTCTCCATCTCCCTCGCCCCGTAGAGGAACTGGCGGATGAAGGATTCGCCGCCGGGCAGGTTGCAGTCGTTTTCCACCCAGCCCGAGATGGGCTCCCAGTTGCCCCTGGCGACCATCTTCTGGATCCGGTGGAAAAGGTCCGGGTGGTAGTTGCGGGTCCACTGGTAGATCTGGCCCTGGCTCATGGTGAAGTGGAATCCCGGGAATTCATCCATGAGCGAGAGGACGGAGGTGAAGGTGTGGGGGATGACGAGCTTGATGGTCTCTTCCTTGCGCCAGAGCCAGGAGAGGTCGATGTGGGAATAGCCCACCAGGTGGACCTTGTAGGAGGAAAGGGGAGGAAGCGGTTCGGCGGGTTTCTTCTCCTGGGAAGGAAGGGAGGAAAGCAGGCACAGGAGGGCGGCGGTGGAAAGAATCTTTTTCATGGTGACCGTTCCTCGCTTTCTCACTGGAGGGGGGTGACAAGGGGAAGAGAACCGATCCGGCCCGGAAGGAGCAGGAAGCGCTCCGGGGCCATGCCGGGGAGGGGCCGGATGGTTTCCACCCGGCCGCACCACTTGGTGTCGTCCCTGCCGTCGATGGCGAAACGGGGGAGTTCCCGGCGGTTGGTCGTGGAAGTCGCCCAGGCGCGGGCGCCCTTGGAGACGAGGGCCACGTTGTGCCCCGAGGTGTCGTAGGCCTCGAGGGCGTAGATCCGGGCCGCTCCGTTCCCTTCCTGCTCGGCCTTGGAGATCTCCAGGCGGAGGAAGCGGACCTTTTTGGGCGGAAAGGAATGTTCCGTGACTTTCTTCCGGTTGCCCCGCACCCAGTCGAAGAGGGGCCTGTAGGGGCCCTTCTTTTCAAGGCTTCCCGTGACGCGGAAAACGCTGGTGTTGTATTCCGGGATCTCCCGGAATCCGCCGTGCTTGATCACGATCTTTTCCAGGTTCCTGGGCGCGCCCAGGTCCACGAGCAGCATATGGATCTTCCCGCCCGGCGCCTCGGCCCCGCGGGCCACCTTGTCGGGCGTCAGGGTCTTCTTCTCCTGGCCGAAGAGGCCGTAGTCCCGGATGCCCGGGCTCGGGCCGTAGGAGGCGAAGATCCGGACCTCCAGTTCCCGGACTTTTCTGGGAGGGATCCGAAGGAGGGCGATTCCGTGTTCGTCGTAGGAGATGTTCCGGAAAGTCCCGGCCCGGGCGTCGTCGGCCAGGACCTCGATGGAGCGGGGGGCGCTGGTGGAGGGCTCCTCGGCCCGGATCCAGACCCACTCCACGAGGGTGGGCTCGGGGAAGCGGGTGAGGATCACGAACTCCCTCCGGAAAGGGAGTTTGCGCCAGATCGTAGCCGGGTCTCCGTCGGTCAGGGCCTCGGGGCCCCCCGTCTTCAGGCGGATCCCATCCATGGAGCGGGTGTTCTCCGGGACGGCCAGGTTGACCAGGTAGGTCCGGGCCGGCGGAGTCTTGGGGGGGACGGGGGAAGGGAGAAGAGGGAGGAAGAGAAAGGCGAGGACAGGCAGCATGGGCTTCTCCTGGGTTCGGGTCGGGACCCACCACCTTAACAAAGCCGTCTTTTGAGAGGGACAGGATTTCACGCGGGCCCGAGGCGGGCGAAGAGGGTCTTTCCGTCAGGTCGGCCCGCCACATTGGACCTGGCCCGGGCCAAGGTCTCCAGGAAGGGCCTCCGGACTCCCTCGGCTTTGCCGAATTCTTCCAGGATCTCCAGGGCCCGCTTGGCGAAGCGCAGGTTCTGGACCGGCTCCAGGCCGGTCAGCTCGTCGAAGAAGAAGCCGCAGCTTGTCAGCGAAAAGAGGGTGAGCCGCTGGACCTCCAGGAGAAGAAGGGCCCGCTCCCCTTCCCGCGGCGAAAGGCGGGGTTTTCCTTGGGAGGCCAGCCAGGCCTCGACTTTTTTTGGGGGATAGGCCGGGAAGAGGTCCACCCCCTCGAGGAGAGCCGCCCGGGGGTCGGCCAGGAGGGATGGAGCTTCTTCCTCCCAGAGCCGGGCCGCCTCTTCCCGGAGCCCTTCCAGGCCCTCCCGCAAGGGGGTCTTCCAGTCCTGGCGCCACGAGGCGGGCCCCCCTGCCCGGCACCCGCAGTGCCCTCTCCAGCGTTCCACACCGTGGGGGCAGCTCCAGCTCGTGTTCTCCCTGAGGCGAGCCTCCCCGGCCGTTCCCTCCTCGTGGAGGAAGCGGGCCGGGAGGACCCTTTCGATCCCTTTTTTTTCCAGGAGGGAAAAGGCCCGGTCCAGTTCGGCCGGCCCTTTCCGGGTGTGGTGGCCGAAATACTCCCCGTCCACGGCGGCGAGCAGGATTCCACTTTTGCGGCGGGCCGCTTTCGAGGCCCAGAGGCCGGCCAGCTCCTTTCCTTTCCCGGCCAGCCCCTGGAAGGTGAGCCCGTGGAAGAGTTCCGGGTCGATGAGAAAGCAGGCCAGGGAGAGTTCCGCCGGGAGAGAGATCCGCCAGGCCCGTTCTGGGTCGGCTTTTTCTCCCGAGGGGAGGACCACCTGGTGGGAGGCCAGGATCACGAACTCCACCCCTGCCCGGGCGGCGACCTCCAGGGTCTCGGTGTCGGCGGCCGTCTCGGGAAGCCAGAGGCCCCGGCTCTCCCGGCCGAAGCGGTTTTGGAAGTCCCGGAGTCCCCACAGAATCTGGATCTCCTTGTCCCGCCTCGGCGCCAGGGGAAGGATCAGGTGGTTGTAGGCCTGGGCCAGGGCGGGCCCGAAGCGCCCGTCCCGGTCCGCCCCTTGCCGGTCCGCCTCCAGGACCGCCCCGTAGACCTCCGGCGCCTCCCTCTCCAGCCAGGAGAGCAGGGTGGGTCCGAAGTTGAAGCTCATCCGGGGCAGGAGCGGGGGCGGCGGGACAGCCTTCTTCCGGCCTTTTCCCCGCCAGGAGATCCCAGCCATGGGGGCGTAGCATTGGGAGGTGATCTTCCGGTTCCAGTCCCGCCAGGGCCGGGCGGACCGCTCCCTTGGGACCACCCCCGTCCAGGGGTCCTCCCGGGGGGGTTGGTAGAAGTGTCCGTGCAGGCAGATCCGGGCCGTCATCCTTCCATTGGAACTGGAGAAAGAGGGGAAAGAAAGGCCTCAGGAGATACGAAACAGGGAATTGGTTCTTTTGGGACCGGTCGATGAAGGAGATGTAGGGGCCGCCGGAGGCGCCGTCTTTGGCGCCGAACGTCGGCCCGGGATGGATCCGGAAACCAGGAATCCCCCCCGGCCGGATCCACCGGGATTTTGGGGCCGGATCGCGGGACGACCGTCGGGCCGGCGCGATGCGCCGTCCCTCGGGCGTCCCCTACACCGGATGTAGGGGCCGCCGGAGGCGCCGTCTTTGGCGCCGAAGGTCGGCCCGGGATGGATCCGGAAACCAGGAATCCCCCCCGGCCGGATCCACCGGG
>CAYQBW010000142.1:0-6865 GCA_964415725.1 uncultured Planctomycetia bacterium | reverse complement strand
AGACCGGAAACCCAGGGAAAAATCCGTCCCGGGAGCCCCGATACGAGACACACCCCGCCCACCCAGGGAAAAAGGCCCTCCCGGCGGGCCCTCCCCGCGGGATCACCGCTTTTTCACGGGAGGAAAGAGGGCCTTCACCACCAGGGAGGCGTAGGCGCCCCTGGGAAGGCGGAAGGAAAGCTCCAGGGTCCACTGCCCGGGCCGGGACCGATCGGGAGCCGGGGAAGAAGCCCGCAATTCCCCGGGAAAGAGGAGGATCTTCCTTTCCTCGCTCTTGAAAGACATTCCCGCCGCCCTGGGGAGGCGGAGGTCCTCCATCCGGATCCCCTCCCTCTCCAGGGCCGAGAGCAGGGCTCCTTCCAGTTCCCGGGCCGGCCCCCTACCGGGACTCCTCCCCCGGAGCACCAGGTCCCCCGCGGGAAGGGGAAGGGCGGCCTTCTTCCAGGAGGAAGCCGCTCCGTGGGGGAGTTTTCGGTGGACATGGAGACTGCCCATGGCGGTGCGGACCGTGAAGCGTTCGCCCGCGCTTACGTTTCGGCGGATGAAATCCGAGAGGGCCCGGTTCCAGAGATAGGATTGGTAGGCGTAGAGGTGGATGAGCCGGATGGAGAGGGGAACCCGGCGAAAGGCTCCGTACAGGTCTCCCGGGTGGGAGACCAGGTGCTGGAAGATCCCCTGGATCCCGAGCTTTCGGCCGATCTTTTCGCAGGTCCGCCAGTCTCCCCACGCCGAGTGAAGGGCCCCTTTCAGAGAGGCGACCCCCCTGGAATCGTAGCGGGAGGGAGCAGCGGTCAGGTCCTTCAAGGCGTCGCCGGGCCTTCCCGCCAGGAGGGGCCGGAGAATGAACCCCTGGCCGTGCTTGAGGCACCCGAACCTCTGGTCGTCGTAGTAGTTGGGAACTCCGAAGCGCCGGACCTCCTCCAGCCTGGCTTCCAGGCCGTCCACTTCCTCCTTCCCCAGGGCCCCCACCCGGATCCTGAAACGGTTTCCCTCGCTCAAGTCGGGTGAGATCGGCCGGGACGACCGCCCCAGGAAGCGGACCTCCAGGCCCGCCCGGCGGATTTCCACCTTTTTTCCTGGAAGGGAGATGAACTGGGAGGTGACCCCCTGCTTGTCCTTGAGCCCGGCGATGCCGATGTCCCGGGCGGGGATCCCCGCCTTCCGGGCCACGAGGGCCAGGGCCTGGAAAGTGTCCATCTTCTTCTTTCTCAAGCGGTGGACGAAGTGCTTCCCTTTCCGGTCCCTGGGAAACTTCAGGATCTCCTCGACCTCGAAATCCTCGGGTCTCCTCTTGATCCTCAAGGGAGTCCTCCCCCCCGGAAGGAATTCAGGCCGGCGAAATGGCGAAGCCTGGCCAGGGCGCGCTCGAAGTCCCGGGGAAGCGCCGCCTTCACCGCCACCATCTCTCCAGTTGCGGGGGAACGGAACTTGAGTTCCAGGGCGTGGAGCGCGAGCCTTCCGAGAAGGGGTTTCTCCTCCCTTCCCGGCTTGGGCTTGTAGCCCTGCTTGAACTCGCTCAGAAAGAGGCCCCGGTCCACACCGGCGGCGTAGATCCTGTCTCCCACCAGGGGAAGGCCGAGGCTCGCCAGGTGCACCCGGACCTGGTGGGTCCTCCCCGTCCGGGGCCGGGCTTCCACAAGGGCGTATCCCCGGAACTGCTCCTTTCCCTCCAGGCGGGTGAAGGCCTCCTTGTGGGGCCTCCTGGGATGTTTCTCGATCTCCTCCGCCGGGACCACCCTCATTCTCCCTCTGCCCCGCATGTCCGGGCCGATGGCCCTCTCCACGTCCATCGTCTTCCCCTCGGGGAAACGGCCCCGCACCAGGGCAAGGTAGACCTTCTCGATGCCCCTTTCCCGGAATTGCTGGGACAGGGCGCGCTGGGCCTCCCTGGTCCGGGCCAGAAGGAGACAGCCCGAAGTGTCCCGGTCCAGGCGGTGGACGATCCTGAGTTTCTCCCCCCCTTCCATCAGGTCCCGGAGAGTCTCCACTTCACGGAAGCGTTCGGGGATCACCGGCACTCCCGCCGGCTTGTCCACCACCAGGCAGGCCTCGTCGGCGTAGAGCACCTCCGGCGCCCGGGGCCGAGGCTCCTTCCTGGCTCGAAGTTCCTCGCCCTCGGGAATCTTCACCTCCACTAATGCATTGGGCCGGAGGTTCAATTGCCTCAATGTGAGACGCCCGTTCACGGAGACCCGCCCGTCCCGGATCAGCCATCTCAGGGTCGAGATGTGGGTCTCGGGAAAGAGGGTGGAGAGAAACCGGTCCAGGCGGATCCCGTCCGCCTCCCAAGGAACCACCTTCTTGATCTTCATGGCCTGTTTTCTCCTGCGAAAGGATGGGGATTCTAGCCTCGGAGGGGGGAAAAAGGAGCCCCTTCGGGAAGGCCCGAAAGTGAGAAAAGAAGATTCCCGTTTCTGGGACCCAGTTTTCGGTTCCCGGTCGAGGAAAGCATGAAACCCTCCTCCAAATGGAATCACCCCCTCCGGCATCCGGAATTCCTTCGGTCTCCTCCCCCCGCTCCGGCTTGGCCCGCCCGGGGCATGAAAATTGCTGTAAAATTACTTCCTATGAAAAGCCCTCAGCCCAACAACCTTTCCGTGCTGGTCATCGACGACGACCCCCGGGTGGCCGGCATCCTGGTAGAAACCCTGGAAGAAGAGGGCTTCACCGCGGCGAAGAGCTTTTCCGCCGGGGAAGGCTACAAAAAATATGTTACGGGTGAATTCCAGGCTCTGCTGGTGGACGAGGCCCTGGGGAAAGCCAAGGGGCTCCACCTGATCCGGCTGATCCGCCTCCTGGACCGGAAAACCACCCTTATCCTCATTTCCGGAGTCGCCGATCTCAACGCCGCCGTGGCCGCCCTGCGGGGAGGAGCGGACGACTTCATCTCCAAGCCCTTCAAGCCCTGGGACCTGAAACCCCGGATCCAGACCGCCCTGAACAGGCGGTCCCTGGTTTCCAGGAAGGGACGCGTCCCCACCGGGGAGTTGGAGAGAAAGGGGGAGGGAGACCCGGGATTTGCGGAGGAAATCCTGGAAGGTCTGCCCGCCGGGGCGGCGGCCCACCTGGCCCGCCTGGTTCCCGCAATCGAGAAACACGTTCTTCGTCTGCCCGGTTTCGCCGGGCAGGTTGCGGAAAAAGCCACGGAAGCAGCCCGAAGGCTCTCGGTCCGGGAGGGCCTTCTTTTGTCTCTCGGCCGAGCCGCGGCGCTTCAAGTCCTGGGCGTGGGGGGATGGGAACCCGTCCTGGCCCGGGAGACCCTCCTTAGCTCCAGGCACTGGCAGGATTCATGGCGGAGCATCTTGCTGGAGGGGGCCGAGTACCTGGAAGCACTGGAAGGAAAGGACGGCAGGAGCGCCCGGATCCTGAGAAGCGCCGCGGCCCCGGCCGGGGGCGACCTCCACTCACCGGAGAGCCGGGAGGAAGAGATCCTGGGCCACCTCCTTCTCTTGGCGACTTTCTTCACCGCCGCCTCGGCCTGGGGAAACCTGGAGGAAGCCGGCACCGGGGATAGGACCGGAAGGCGCCTGCTGGAGAAATGGGAGGAAGAGCCCGGCATCCGGGTGGATGCCCACCTGGCCCACGCCTTTTTCTGAACAGCCCGGATTAGATTCTCCCTCCTTCACGGGTCTCCTCTATACTCCTTTCTCCATGAGCCTCCTCCATCCCTTCCAGGAATCCCGGTTTCGTAAAGCCTTCCGCCATTGGGCTTCCGGGAAGACCGCCGCCGCCACCCGGGAACTCCAGGCCCTGGCGGCTTCCGATTCCGGGGCGGCCCGTTTTCTTCCCCTGGCCCTGGCCGAGGGGGGGGAGCCGGAGAAAGGGTTGGAAAAGGCGCGGAATCTCCCCTCCTTCCCCCCGGGTTTTCTGGGGGTTCTCTTTCTCTGGGCGGGGAAACCGGAGGAAGCCCTGGAGCCCCTGGAAAGTCTCCCCCACCCCAATCCCTTGGAACAGGCGGTCCTGGGACAAGCGCTGCTGGAGGGGGAAAGACCCCGGGAAGCGGCCAGGGCGTGGAAACCAGGCGGTCCGGCTTCCTGGCGCGTAGTCTCTCCCAGGGCCATGGCGGCCCTCCTGGAGTTCCACCACCGGCAGGAGCCCGAAGAACTCCGGAAACGCCTGGCGGCGGACTTCCGCGGGGAAGCGCCTCCTCCGGGCCCCTCCCCCTTCTCCCGGCTCTTTCCGCCCTTCCTGGATCTCCTCCGCTCGGCCCTGCCCGCCCTGAAAGGCGATAAACTTTCCGTGGAACGAATACGCATCCAGTCCCTCGCCGCCCGGCGGGAGTGGCCGGAAGCCATCCAGCGGGCCCGCCGGTTGCGGCGGGAGTTCAAGGACCGCGAGGAGGCCGCGGACCTCCTGGTCCAGGTCCTTTTCGAGGCCCGGGAGGACCGGGCCCTGGTGGAACTCGGGGGAGAGGGCCCGGGCCGGGCCGCCCTGGCGGGAGTGGCCTTGGCCGGCCTCGGGCGCTGGGAGGAAGCCCTCTCCAGCTTCCGGAAGGCCCTGGAAGAAGACCCGGAAGACCTGGTCTCCGCATACGGGCTCGCCTGCGCCCTGGCCCTCCAGGGCCGAAGGGACGAAGCCGCCCGGGCCTTCCTCGCCGTTCTGGCCATGGAGGAGACGGCCTTCGTGGAGGTACTGGACCGGGAGGTCCGCCGCTTCCTGGAAAAGGAGAAGGCCTCGTGACGCCGGCCGGGGCGGGCGATTCTTCCCCTGGAGCGGATCTCCCATGGACAGGTCTCCCGGCCGGAGCCTGACCCTCCTCCAGGCCTTCGCCGTCATCGTGGGCACGGTGATCGGCTCTGGGGTCTTCATGAACCTCCCCATGGTGGCCCGCGTGGCGGGGAATCCCTGGACCGGGGCATGGATCTGGCTCGCCGGGGGACTCCTCTGGGTCCCCCAGGTCCTGGTCCTGGCCGAGATGGGGACGGCCTTTCCGAACCAGGGAGGCCCCTACCGCTTCCTCGTGGAGGCGGGCTCCCCCTTCCTGGGCTTTCTCTATACCTGGACCGCCTTTCTCACCAGCGACACCCCGACGATCACCATCGTGGCCCTTCTGGCAGCCTCGGCGGCTTCCGCCCTCTTTCCTCCCCTGGGAGGCCCCTGGGCCTCCCGGGCCTTCGCGGCGGCCCTCATCCTCTCCTTCGCCTGGATCCAGACCCGGGGGGTGCGGCTGGGGAGCCGGCTCCAGGTCCTGCTCACGGCCTTCAAGCTCCTTCCCCTCCTTGGGCTGGTGGTCCTGGCCGTCCTGCCCGGGACCCCTTCCCACCTGGCCGGACCCTTCCCGGCCGGAGAAGACCGCGCCTTCTTTTCCCTGTTCACGGCGGGAACCTCCACGACCCTCTGGGCCTACGCGGGCTTTCTGAACATCCTCTACATGGCGGGGGAAGTGAGGAGGCCCTCGAGAAACATCCCCCTCTCCCTGCTCGGGTCCCTCCTCTTCATCACCGGAGCCTACGTGGCCATCCACCTGGCGGCGTGCGCGCTCGTTCCCTACGACCGCATTCTCCAGGTCCCCGCCGACGGATACCTGAACCCCTTCTCCTTCATTCCCTCGATTTCGGCTTTTTCCGGGCCCCTTTTCCACCTGGTCTTCCTGGTCTCCATGCTGGCCCTGCTGAACGCACTGGTCATGACCCAGCCTCGGTTGGAATACGCAACTGCGAAAGACGGACTTTTCTTCGAACCCTTCGCGAGGCTCCACCCCGAGCGCCTCACGCCCAACCACTCCATCTGGATCCAGGCCATCCTGGCGATCCTTCTTTTCGCCGTCGGAAACGTCCAGGCCCTGGTGGGATACTTCACCCTCTCCTACGTCCTCCAGAACGCCCTCGTCTACGGCGCCCTCTTCTCCCTTCGCTCGCGGCCCGGCTACGCCCCCGCCTTCCGCCTCAAGGGAGCCCGCGCCTGGGCCGCCCTGGCCGTGGCCACCCAGCTCTACCTCGCCTACGGCGCCGCCACCGCCTTCCCCACCCCGGCCCTCCTCGTCTGCGCCGCCCTCATCCTCTCCGGAATCCCCACGTACCTGGCCTTCCGCAAGACTGGCCGGCAAAGGTAGTTCTCCCGCTCTATGGCGGCGGGCGGGGGGGGGAGATGATTCGGGGTTTTCTGGGTGATCGCGGGACGACGTTCGGGACGGCGCTTCGCGCCGTCCCTCCGGCGTCCCCTACATCAGCCTCCCGGCGTCCCCCGCATGAGGTCCGAAGAGGGGTCAGAAGTTCTCGAGGACGTAGTCGTTGACGGCCTTGTCCAGCTGGTCGGGGCTCATGTCCAGGGCGGCTTTCAGGGCCCGGACCTGGGTTTTCAGGTTGGCTCCTGTGTAACGCATGAAGTTCCGGAACTTCTTGGGGTGCTTCTCCATGAGGAATTTGCAGATGGACCAGGCCCGGGCCAGGTCCTTTGCGTCCATGCGGTTGAGTTTCTCAACGCAGAGGGAGAGGAACCGCGGGTAGAAGCCCTTGGTCACCTGCTCCTTGGCCAGCAACGGCCAGCCCCCCGCCTCGTGCTTCTTGGCGATCTCCATGTCCGCCGCGTACTTGGTGATGGTCGTGCAGGTCGTCCCCGTGTTTCCCAGGAACCGGATGGACATGTACATTCCGAAGCCCTCGAAGAGCCAGGGGGGATCGACTCCCTCCCCCTGGAGGCTCTCCACGATGCAGTGCCCCAGGTTGTGCAGAAGAGGGTCCTTCCTGTCGAGTCCCTTGTGCAGGATGGAGACGGCGTAAGGAGTGGAGCCGTTGGCGGAAAGGCCGCTGGGCCCTCCCTTCATGAGGTATTTGTAGAAGGACTCGGATATCCCTCCGAAAGTATCCTTGATATACGTAAGGATGGCTTTCCGGTCCGACGGAAGAACGTAGTAGTGGTGGTAGAC
>CAYQBW010000141.1:3784-6879 GCA_964415725.1 uncultured Planctomycetia bacterium | reverse complement strand
GACCTCCACCAGGGCCTGGGCCAGGACACGCCCGCTCGGGACCAGGCCGCCCGGGCCCGGGGGCGTGCGCCACCGGCAACGAAGGATGGCCGCCTCGCCTGGAAGGGCCAGGAGGTCGATCTTTTTGTAGATCCCGCCGAGCTGCCAGAAATCGCCGTTGTCGATCCGGTAGTGGGGGATCTTCTTCTGGACGACCAGGGCCAGGAGGTTTTTTTCTCCGGGCCGGACCAGGGAGGTGATCTCGATCCTGAAAGGCGTGTATCCCCCCTCGTGGCGGGCGGCCTTCTTTCCGTTTACAAAGATGTCCACACCCTCGAAGATCCCGAAGGCCCTGAGGAAGACCCGCTTTCCTTTCCAGGATGCCGGAAGGGTAACCCGCCGCCTGTAGAGGCCCGTCTCGTCGTTGGGGGTCTCGTAGCAGGCCTTTCCGAAGCCCTGGAGTTCCCAGTGCCCGGGGACCCGGATCGAGGGCCAGGAAGAATCGTCTGTCTCGGGGCCCACCGGGGGCTTCTCCCCCGGGCGGAGCAGGCGGAAACGCCACATCCCGGCCAGGGAGAAGGTCTCCTGGGCCCTTCCGGGCGCGGGGAAGGAGGCGGGAAGAAGAAGGAAGGGGAAAAGAAAGAAAGACCAAGACTTCATGGCGGCTCCGGGGCTGGAACGGGTGGCCCGAAACAGGGGGATGCCCCCAGTTTTCCCCGGGAAGCCTGGAGGAAAAGAAAAATCTGGAAGTTAGAAGGGGGAGGCACGATGTGGCCCGGGATGAGACATAGGGGGCTTTTTTACCCCCTCGTTCTTCCAGGTTTCCGAGAAGTCCCGGAAAAAGTGTCCACAAGGAGGAGTTTCCCCGGGTTACAATCGCACTTCCCCAGGTTCCGGCCCCTTGGACGCGCCTTGTCCCTCGAGGAACCCAGGATCGTTGAGGCATCCATGATTCGTCCCCTTCCGGTTTGTTTCCTCCTCTGCCTGGCCGGAGGGCTCCCGGCCCAGGAAACCCGGGTGATCCCCTGGGGCCTGGAGAAGGCCGACGGAAATACCACCAGCGCCTATCCTTTCGGGTATACCTCGGGCCGGACCCAGCAGGTGATCGACGGGGCCGCCCTTTGCCAGAATTCGGCCCTCCTTTTGGGGATGGCCCTCCGGCGCGACGGGCGCGGGACCAACACCTACAAGGCCCGGGCCCTTCCCTCCCTTACGATCCGCCTGGGCCACACCAAGGTCTCTCCCTCGACCATGTCCACCGTCTTCGCTTCCAACCGGACGGGCACCATGGTGACGGTCTTTCCGAGGGCGAAATTCATTCTCCCGCCCCTTCCCCCCATGAACCCGGGGATCTTCGCCGTCCAGTGGTCCTGGGCGGTTCCCTTCACCTATAATCGGAGCCTGGGAAATCTTCTCGTCGAGTTCGAGATCCCCGGCACGGGCGGCAAGAGCGAATACTTCATGGACGCCCACGGCTCCAGGTCCATGGGGGGAAGGACGGCCCTTTACGGAAAGCCTGGTGTTTTCGCCGGAAAGGATCCCTACACGGTCACCTGTCCCTCGCCGTCCCGGATGTTTCCGGGAGGCTCCCTGGCTCTCTCCGCCGGGGGCCTCAAGAAGGCCTACACGGCCGCGGCCGTCCTGGGAACGTCCCGGAGCTTCTGGGGGAATCTTCCCCTTCCTTTCGATCTCGGGCCCCTGGGCGCGCCGGGAAACGCCCTCTATGTCAGGCCCACCTTTCTCCTCTCCCTGCCCTTGCGGCTTTCGGGGGGCTCCTGGGGGGGATCCCTCTCCATTCCCCTTCCCCCGGATCCCTGGTTCGCCGGGGCCAAGTTCTACGGCCAGGTCCTCTTCGTGGACCGGCCTAGCAACGCCCTGGGGATGGTCTTCTCGGGCGGGGTGGAACTGGACCTGGGCATGACCGCCCCGCCGGTGCAGCTCCTGGGAAACCCAGACCCCTCCAAGCCCTCGGGCTCCCTCAACCGGAGCCTGCCCACAGGCCTGGTGATCCGGTTTACGGGAGTGTTCAACTGAAACCGGGGGTTTCCAAGGGCCATCGCCGCCGTGCCGCCCGGGGAGGAAGGGCGAGGTGATCCTGGGCCTTCACTGGCTGGATCTTCTGGCGGTGGGGCTCTACTTCCTGGGCGTGCTGGCCATCGGGTGGGGAAGCCGCAAGGGGATCCGGGACCAGGAGGACTTCTTCCTCGGCGGGAGGCGCTTCGGGAAGTGGGTCTCGGTCTTTCTGGCCTTCGGATCGGGCACCAGCTCGGACACGGCGGTGAGCGCCTCCCGGGAGACCTACCGGAGCGGTTTTTCCGGGATCTGGGTCCAGCTCCTCTGGCTCTTCGTGACTCCCTTCTACTGGATCATCGGGCCCTGGTACCGGAGGCTCCGGGTGGTGACCGGGGCGGATTACTTCCGGGAGCGTTTCCAGAGTCCGGCCCTGGAGAGGCTGTACGTGCTCTTCGGGCTGGTCTTCTTCGCCTTCTTCATCGGGCTGGGGCTCACCGCCCTGGGGAAGACGGTGGAAGCGGTCTCGGACGTTCCTTCCCGGGCGGCGGTCCCCGTGATCGCCCTGGTGGTGCTGGTCTACGGGGTCCTGGGGGGCTTGAGGGCCGCGGCCTGGACGGATACGCTCCAGGGGATCCTGATCCTGGTCCTCTCGGTCCTGCTCCTGCCCGCCGGCCTGGCCCGGGCGGGCTGGTTCTCGGGGCTCCACGAGAAGGTCCCGGGGGAGATGTTCCGGCTCGTGGGCACGGCGGCCACCAGCGACTACACCTGGCATTACGTCCTGGCCCTGATGCTTTTGAACCTGGTGGGCGTGGCGGCCCAGCCCCATATCTTCAGCACCGGCGGAGGAGGGGCCCGGGACGAACTCACCGCCGGGATCGGCCTGGTGGGGGGGAACTTCCTCAAGCGGTTCACCACGATCCTGTGGGGGTTTACCGGGGTGGTGGCCTTCGCGCTCTTCGGAAAGGCCGTCACCGATCCGGACCAGGTCTGGGGATACGCGACCCAGCAACTCCTGGGCCCGGGTTTCGTGGGCCTCATGATCGCCTGTCTCCTTGCGGCGGCCATGTCCAGCGCCGACGCCTACATGGTTTCGGGTGGGGCGC
>CAYQBW010000141.1:0-3774 GCA_964415725.1 uncultured Planctomycetia bacterium | reverse complement strand
GAGCGCTGTTTACGCGCAACCTCTACGCACCCCTCCGGCCGGGCCGGCCGGAGCGGGAATACGTGCTCGTGGGAAGGATCGTCTCGGCCGCCATGATGGCGGCCGGCGCCGGCCTGGCCCTCTACTTCCACGACGTGCTCCGCCTGATCCAGTATGTCTGGAAGGTCCCCGCCATCTTCGGGGCCCTCTTCTGGCTGAGCATCCTCTGGCGGGGGGTGACCAGGGCGGCGGCGATCTGGACGGTCCTCTATTCCTTCGCCGCCGTGGTGGTCCTTCCCGGGTTTCTTCCCCGCCCGGAGGGTCTCCCGGGACAGCCCCTTCTTTGCGCCGCCTGGGGGTTTGGGGTCTCCCCGGAGGCCCTGGACGCAACGGGCTGGAGGACCTGGGCCTGCCTGCTGGACGCCTTGGTTCCCTTCTTGTTGCTCTTCGGTGTGAGCCTTTTCACCGCCCCGCCTGATAAAAAAGCGCTCGACCGGTTCTACGCCAAGTTCCACACGCCCGTCCGCCCGGACCCGGAGGAGGACAAAAAGGCCGTGGAGGCCGCCCTGGCCGACCCGGAAAGGGCCCTGTCGGCGCTCAGGGGAAAGAGATCGGCCTGGGAGTGGGGCCGGCCCCGGGCCGTCACGGTGGTGGGTTTTTTCCTCTGCTTCCTCGCGGCCCTTGGGATCCTCTTGTTCGCCGTCTTCCTTGGAGCCCTGAAGACCCCCTGAAGGGGAAGATCTTCCTCCATCAAATGCCCAGGACCAGGTAGACGCCGTTGGTGAAATCCATGCCGAAGGGGGGATTTCTTGTGGGTGCGACCAGGGCCTGGGCGGTGAACTCGAGCCCTTGCAGGGATGAAATCCGGGGAATAGAAAACCCCATCCCCTTCCGGAAGAGGACGGCCGCCACGGGCTGGAAAGGGTCGAAGTAGAAATGGTTGCAGTTCCAGAGCCAGGGAGGCCGTGATGGAGGGAAGCCCAGGACGAGGAGGGCGCAGGCCCCCCGGGGAACGCCGATCAGGGCGGGGAACATGGTTTTCCCCAGGACGGGGTCGGTGAACGTCAAGGCCGGGGGGATTCTACCCCCACCGCAACCATAGCCGAATTCCTGGGCCACGCCTTCCGGAGAGAGACACCACACCTCCCTTCCCACCCGGCCGTCGTCGGCGGTGAAAAAAAGTTTTCCCCGGCAGGAGAGAATCTCCCTGGGGTCGGAGCCTTCCGGTCCCTTCCTGAGGTCCCAGACCATCCGTGTCGTTGCCGGGGTGCCCATGCTCACCCACAATTCCTTTCCGTGGACGCCGTCGTCCGCGCAGAAAAAGAACCTGCGTGACCCCAGCCGCACCAGGGGGGAGTATGGAGAGGATCCCCGGCCGGGGCGGATGTCCTTGAGAAGACGGGTCCCGCCCAGGGTCCCGTCGGTCACCCAGAGTTCAAACCCGTGGATTCCGTCATCGGCCTGGAAAAAACACTTCCCGCAGGCGACCACGTGGGTCCACCCCGGGTCGGAAGAGGCCGGGCCCTTGCGGATGTCTTTGAGGAGGAAAGTCCCCCGGGGTGTTCCGTCGGTTCTCCAGAGCTCGCACCCGGTCTTTCCATCGGAGGCCGAGAACAAGAGGACTCCGTTCAAGACATCCATGAGGTAAGGCCAGGAACCCTGTTTCCCCGGGAAGATATCCTTCACGAGGACGGGCTTCCCGCCTGGAAGGTTCATTTTCCAAAGTTCCCGCCCGTGGAGAGGATCGGAGGAAGAAAAGAAGAGGGTCTTCCCCAGGACTTTCGGCTCGAAAGGCCCGGATACGCCCGATGAGCCTGGAAGGGAATCCCTGAGGAGGTAGGTCCCCGAGGGGGTCCCATCGCTTCTCCAGACTTCCCTCCCGTGGGGGCCGTCATCGGCGGTGAAAAAGAGCAATCCCCCGGCGGTGACCATGTCCCTCGGATAGGATCCGATCCTTCCGGGCATGATGTCCTTCAACAGCTTCGTTCCCGCCGGAGTCCCGTCGGTCATCCAAACCTCTTCCCCCCTCAATCCGTCATCGGCGATGAAGAAGAGATTCCTGGCGAGGACGGGCCCAAGCCAGGGGTTGAACAGGGTGATTCCGGGAAGGGTGATTTTCAGGGGGAAGGTCCCGGAGGGACTTCCGTCGCTCTGGAAGATGCGGACCCTCTTGAGGCTTTCGAAGGCTTGGAAAAAATACTTTCCCCTGAGGAACCGGAAGGATCGGGGGTTGGAGGAGGAAGAGAGGAGAATGTCCTTCACCATCCGGGTCCCCGCCGGTGTTCCATCGGAGATCCAGGGCTCGAACCCGTGGATTCCGTCGTCGGCCCGGAACCAGAGACTCCCGGCGAGATCGGTCAGGAACAAGGGGTTGGATCCCTTGGAGTAACCGGGGGGGCAGGTAAAGAGATCTGCCAGAAGCTTCGTTCCCCGGGAGGTCCCGTCGCTGATCCAGGGTTCCTTTCCATGGGGGCCGTCGTCCGCGGCGAAGAGCACGCTTTTTCCGAATGGGACTGCTCCGGATGGATCGGACCCGGACTTGCCGGTTCGGATATCCTTGAGCAGGAAAGTCCCCCAAGAGGTCCCGTCGGTCTTCCAGGCCTCTCTTCCGTGGACTCCGTCGTCGGCGGAAAAGAAAAGGTACCCTCCCGCTGCGCAAAGGGAGGAAGGATTGGAGCTGTGCCAGCCCGGGTTGATGTCCTTCACCATCCTGGTCCCCCAAGGTGTTCCGTCGCTGGCCCAGAGCTCTTGTCCCGTCAGAAGGAAGCTGCGGGAGAAGAAGATCAGCTTTCCCAGAGTGGCGAATTTCCCCGAGGAGGTGGCGCAACTTCCCCAGGTCCTGAGGAGAACCACCGTGCCGCCGGCAGTCCCGTCGCTTTTCCAGAGGGCCCTTCCCTTCGGGTCGTCTCCCCAAAAGAAGAGGAATCCCAGGGCGGAAGTGAGGGATCCCCGGATTCCCTTCATCGGGCCCGGGTAGAGGTCCTTCACCATGCGGGTTCCCCCCGGGGTCCCGTCCGTGCTCCAGAGTTCCTCGCCCGCCGAGGGGGTGGAGGCGCGGAAGTAGACCTTGTTCTTGTGTGCCGTGAGCTCACCTGGCCGGGATCCTCCCGCGCCGGGAACGATGTCCTTGAGAATCTTCGTCCCGGTCCGGGTTCCGTCGGTTTGCCAGATCTCCCTTCCTCGGGAAGAATCCTCCGCTCCGAAAAGCAGGATTTTTCCCAGGGCGGCGAAAGATGCCGGTGAGGAGGACCGGGAGCCCGGGTAGATGTCCTTGAGAAGGACCGTTCCCTTCAGCGTGCCGTCGGTCTTCCAGATCTCCTTCCCGTGGACCGGGTCGGTAGCCGAGAAGAAGAGCGCCCCCTGGAAGGAGAAGAAGTGTTCCGGGTTGGAGGAGGCCGATCCCGGTGCGATGTCCTTCACCATGTAGGTTCCGGCGGAGGTTCCGTCGCTCCTCCAGATCTCCCTGCCGTGCACACCGTCGTCGGCGGAAAAGAAAAGCGTCTTGCCGAGCCAGGCGAGTTCCAAGGGGTCGCTCGAGGCCGGCCCGGGCCGTATGTCCTTGACAAGCTTTCCCGAGGGGGGCGCGGCCGAGGCGACGTAGAGTTCCCTTCCGGCGGCGGGTGTCCAGGCGGTGAAGAAGGCCCGGCTTCCCTGGGCAGTGAAACCTTGTGGGCTGGAGGGGAAACCTTCCGGCAACTTCGTATTGATGTCGCGGACCAGGTAGGGGGATTGGGCCGGGCATATCCAGGAAAGGTGCCAGAGGAGAGGGATGAGAGCGGAGAAGATCTTCCTTGG
>CAYQBW010000140.1:2214-6912 GCA_964415725.1 uncultured Planctomycetia bacterium | reverse complement strand
GACATGCAGGCGGGAACGGATCGCTGGCAGGCCCCTCGACGGCAGGTGATCTGCCCGAGATCCTCGTCGGCGGTTCCGTCACAGTCGTCGTCGAGGGCGTTGCAGGCCTCGGCCGCCGCCGGGGTCACCTCGCCGGTGCAGGGGGTCCAGACGCCGGCCGTACAGGTCTCGACGCCCGCGCGGCACACGCCCACGCCCTCGGTGCCCGGCGGCCCGCTGTAGCAACTGCGCTGATAGCTGTCGAAGATGGAATCGTCGGTGTCGTCGCAATCCGGTCCGGCACAGGCGGGCTCGGGCCCATAGCCGTCGCGGTCGCCGTCGGTGCAACCGGGACAGTCGACCTCACACGCACCGGCGTTGCAGACCCACGTCCCGCACGGGGCGGCGCCGTAGAGCGCCTCGCAGTCGGTGGCCGAACCGCACTCGCCGGCGCCACCGTCCATGCCCGCATCCATCCCGGCGTCCATCCCGCCATCGGGGAGGCCGCCCCCATCCGTACCGCCATCGCCCGGGCCGCCGTCGGATCCGGCATCCATGCCGCCGTCCGGGCCCCCATCGACCCCTCCGTCGGCTCCGCCGCCGTCCAGGCCGCCGTCCAAAACACCGCCGTCGGCCTCGCCCCCGTCTGATGCCCCGCCATCGGGGGCCGGGAGCGCCGTACAGGTCTGGGTGTCGGTGTCGCAGACGGATCCAGGTCCCACCAGCCGCTCGCAGTCGGCGTCGGTGTTGCAGCGTGGCCGGTCGGCGTCGACCAGAACGCAGTCACAGCGCGCCAGCGACAGACTCGCGGCCGCCAGGATCCACAGCGATAGCCTCGATGGTGTGTTCTTCCGGTCCATGAGAAGCCCTCCCGGGGACAGTCTAGCAAACGGAGCGCGGAAGGGGTCCGGTGCGGCCTTTGGGCCGGCGGCGGCGCGCAGAGGCGAGCCCCCTCACCGGACGACCACGGTGGCCGTGCGACCGGTGGCCCGCGGCCAGTGCAGAGTGAGCCGATTGGCGACCGGCACCGTTCGGACCGGACGATGGCCCAGGGTTTCGAGGAGTTCGACCCAACGCTGCTGCTCGACGGGGGTCTGGTGCACTGCCACCAGGACGCCTCCCTCACGAAGCAGCCGAAGGGCGTGGGAGAGCAGCGCCCGCGGACGAAAGAGCTTCAGGGGCAGGCCCCAGGCGAGGAGCGCCTTGCGCGTGACGAAGGGGAAGAACCAGGTCACCAGGTCGACCGGTCCGGGATCGAAGTCCTGGAAGTCGACGAAGTGCATCTGGCCGCCTCCGGCCTGCGCGAGATGGGCCTCGGCGTATTCGGCGCGGGTATGGCCATCGAGGTAGAGCCCTCCGGGGTCCACCTCCACCCCGTGGAGTTCGAAGGCGACCTGCCCGGACCAGGTCCGGACGAATTGGGAAAGAGGCAGCGCGTAGGAGAAGTTCTTGCTCCCCACGTCGACCACCCGCCGGACCGGCGGCGGTGAGAGGCCCTCGAGAGCCGTCTCGAGCGCGGCAATCCGCCATAGACCGTCCCGATAGTCCCGCCGCGTCGAGGCGCGCCGATACCCCTCGAGATCGTAGCGCCTGCGGAGATCCCGCTCGCGGGCCTCCAGGCGCTTTGCCTCCACCTCGGGAAGTTCGTCGAAGAGGTTCTCCTTGGGCTCGCTTGTTAGCTCCGGCAGGCGACGCACACGGGGCGGACGGCGGCGCAGCGCAAAGGCGACTGCCGCGGCCGGTGCCCGCAGGTAGACGAACGCATCCTTCAGCCCTGCCACCGGGAGGCTCATCGGCCGGCGGCCGCGGGTCTTGAACGCACCGTCAGTCGGCAGACTCTGGGGCCACGTAGAGATCCCCCCCGCGCGCCTTGAACTCCTCCGACTTCTCGGCGAAGGCCGCCCGGACCTCATGGGTCAGCTCCATGGAGCAGAACTTCGGCCCGCACATGGAGCAGAAGTGGGCCACCTTCGCGCCCTCCCCCGGCAGCGTCTCGTCGTGATACTGCCGCGCCGTCTCGGGATCCATCGAGAGGTTGAACTGATCCTCCCACCGGAACTCGAAGCGGGCCTTGGAGAGGGCGTCGTCCCAATAGCGTGCCGCCGGATGACCCTTCGCCACGTCGGCGGCGTGGGCGGCGATCTTGTAGGCGATGACACCCTGCTTGACGTCGTCCCGATCGGGCAGCCCCAGGTGCTCCTTGGGCGTGACGTAGCAGAGCATCGACGTCCCGAACCAGCCGATCATCGCCGCGCCGATGGCGCTGGTGATGTGATCGTAGCCGGGTGCCACGTCGGTGGTGATGGGGCCGAGGGTGTAGAAGGGAGCCTCGTGGCACCACTCGATCTGCTTCTCGACGTTCTCGCGGACGAGGTGCATGGGCACGTGGCCGGGCCCCTCGATCATCACCTGCACGTCGTGCTTCCAGGCGATCTCCGTCAGCTCCCCCAAGGTCTTGAGTTCGGCGAGCTGCGCCTCATCGTTGGCATCGGCGAGTGAGCCCGGCCGCAGTCCATCGCCCAAGGAGAAGGCGACGTCGTAGCTCTTCATGATCTCGCAGATCTCTTCGAAGTGGGTGTAGAGGAAGTTCTCCCGGTGGTGCGCCAGGCACCACTTGGCGAGGATCGATCCGCCACGACTGACGATTCCGGTCACACGCTTGGCGGTGAGTGGGATGTAGCGCAGCAGCACGCCGGCGTGGATGGTGAAGTAGTCCACCCCCTGCTCCGCCTGCTCGATGAGGGTGTCCCGGAAGATCTCCCAACTGAGATCCTCGGCCACCCCGCCCACCTTCTCGAGCGCCTGGTAGATGGGCACCGTCCCCACGGGAACCGGGGCGTTGCGCAGGATCCACTCCCGCGTGGTGTGGATGTTCTCGCCGGTGGACAGATCCATCACCGTATCCGCGCCCCACCGAATGCCCCAGACCATCTTCTCCACCTCTTCCTCGATGGAGGAGGCCACCGCCGAGTTGCCGAGGTTGGCGTTGATCTTCACCAGGAAGTTGCGGCCGATGATCATGGGCTCCGACTCGGGGTGGTTGACGTTGGCCGGAATGATCGCCCGGCCCCGTGCCACCTCCTGCCGGACGAACTCCGGCGTGATCTCTTTGGGGATGGACGCGCCGAAGCCCACCCCCGTGAGCCTCGCTTCCCGCTCCGGGTCGATCTCCCGCTCGGCCAACGCCTCCCGGAGCTGCGCCCGCCGGAGGTTCTCGCGAATGGCCACGAACTCCATCTCCGGGGTGACGATGCCCCGGCGGGCATAGTGGAGCTGCGTGACGTTGGCCCCGGGCTTGGCGCGGCGGGGCTTGCGTCCGAGACCGAAGGTGGATGGAGGGGTCGCCTCACCCCCCCGCGCACCGTCGTCCTCGGGACGAGGCGGGCGGCCGTCGTAGACTTCGGTATCGCCCCGTTCCTCGATCCACCGGGCCCGGAGCGGCGGAAGCCCTCGCCGGACGTCGATGGTGACCGCCGGATCGGTATAAGGACCCGACGTGTCGTACAAGAGGATGTCCGGGTTCTCTACGAGCGGCCCGAGCCTTCCGACCCGGCTGGGCGCTTGCCGGACGCGCCGGAAGGGGACCCGAACGTCGGGGCGGCTCCCCTCCACGTAGATCTTCTCGGATCCCGGGATGGGGCCGGTGGTAATCGCCTCTTGCCTGGGAATACGGGCCTTCGGTGCACTCATGCGGCGGACCGTAGTCCTTCCCTGCACCCGCGACAAGGCCGCGACTCGTCCGCGCCCAAGCCGGCACGTCCCTAGCCGGCCAGCACCTCGTCGTCGCCGCGGAACCGCCGCTGGACCTCGAGCACGTCCGGCTCGCAGGCCAGGAAGGCCTCGACCGCCCAGGGATCGAATTGCGTCCCTGCCTTGGCGCGCAGAATCTCCGCCGCCTTCGCATGGGGGATGGCCGGCTTGTAGACCCGCTTGCTGGTGATGGCATCGTAGGCGTCGGCCACCGTGACGATGCGGGCCTCGGCGGGGATCTCCTTGCCCTGCTTCCGGTAGGGATAGCCCCGGCCGTCCCACCGCTCGTGATGGAAGTAGGCGATGTGCTTGCCCATCTGCAGGAGACTTCGCGGGCTGTCCTGTCCCGCCCGGCGCTCGGCCTCCTCGAGGGTGCGCCCTCCGATGGTCGGATGGGTGCGCATCACCGCCCACTCCTCGGGCGTGAGCTTGCCGGGCTTGAGGAGGATCCGGTCGGGGATGCCCACCTTCCCGATGTCGTGCAGGGGCGCCGCCTTGTAGATCGCCTCGACGAAGTCCTCGTCGATCTCCGGGAACTCGGGATGCCCGAGCAGCCGCTCGGCGATGAGGCGGGCGTAGTTACGCATCCGCTCGAGGTGCTCGCCCGTCTCCAGGTCCCGATACTCGGCGAGCATGGTCAGCCCCATGACCGTCGCATCCTGCAGGAGTTCGACCTCCCGCATCTTCCGCTGGATGCGCTCCTGCGCCCGCATGAGGGCCTCGTTGCGGACGACGAGCGCCTCGTTGGTCTCGAGGAGGTCCACCAGCAGCCGCTCCCGATCCCGGGCCAGTTCCTGCCGTTCGAGCGCCCGCGCCACCACGCGCCGGAGCAGGTCCATGTCCTCGAGGGGCTTCCGGAGGAGATCGTAGGCCCCGGCGTCGAGGGCCTCGAGGGTCGTCTCGGTGGACGCCTCCCGGGTCGTCACGATGCACTCGATGTCGGGGTGCAGGCGTTTGGCGACCCGAAGC
>CAYQBW010000140.1:0-2204 GCA_964415725.1 uncultured Planctomycetia bacterium | reverse complement strand
CCGCCGGGGCGCGCCCCGCTCCACCGCCTCCAACTTCTCGAGGCGGGCACGCAGCGCTCGCTCGGCCCGACGCCGGCCGGCCAGCTCCAACACGGCGGCCCGGAGATCGGAGATCCGGACCGGCTTGTTGAAGAAGCGATCGACCCGGGCCACGTTCACCGCTTCGATGGCGTTGTCGATCTCACGCGAGGCGGTGATCAGAATCCGCACCGCGTCGGGGGCCATGTCCAAAGAGGCGCGGAGCATCTCCGTGCCGGTCATGCCGGGCATCATCTGATCCGAGACGATGACGTCGAAGGACGCCGCCCCCATCTTCTCCAGCGCCTCGGCCGCCGTGGCGGCCCCATCGACCTCGCAGTCGGCGGCGAACGCATCCATGTACATGGTGCGGATGGCCGCGTCGTCGTCGACCACGAGGATACGCAGCCGCCCTGAACTGTCGGAGTGGTCCTGCAAAGCGGCCGAACTATAACACCGAGTCGACCGCGACTCCCCTGCCTAGGCCGCGAGGTCGAGTCGTCGTTCCGGACGCGAGGGCGCACCTGCGCGCGCCATCCGCTTCGCCCGTACCAACGCCTCCGGCCGGACGAGACGGGTGCCTCGGGTCATCCGCAGGCGGTTGCCGCGCCAGTCGACCTCCATCGACCAGAAGGGCACGAACCAGATGCCGAAGACGACCAGATCCTTCAGGGGTGCGGCCAAGAGGTGCGAAAGGCGCGGGAAACGGCCCCGCAACCCGCGGCAAGCCACCGCGTCGACAGCGGCCTTGGCCAGGGCCACCGCCCCGAAGACGCCGAATCCGCCGGGCGCACCGAAGAGCGCGAAGAGCCCCGCGAGCGCCACCGGATTCCCCAGGACCTCCAGCGGGTAGCTCCACGGAGCCAGCCACACGCGCAGCCGCGCCCACCGTGCGTGGCGCTCCACGAAGCGCCGGAGCGACCAGCGCCGGTTCACGTTGAAGACGGGGTGGCCGGCGAGGGCGATCTCCCAACCCGCCTCCCGGAGCTTCACTCCGATGAGGTTGTCCTCGGCGAGGACGTTGCGCACTGCGCGAAAGCCCCCCATCGCCTCCAGAGCCGCACGGCGCAGGAGCATGCTCTTGCCCACCGGCGTATCGATACGCGCCAGCACCTTCGCCGCGACGTTCACCGAGGCGATGAAGCCGGTCAGGTGCACGTTCTCCATTGCCGCGGCAAGGCCGGCCTCGTCCACACCCACCACCGGGTTGGAGACGAGCCCCACCTTCGGATCCCGCATGGGCAGCACGGTGGCTTCGAGGTATTCCTGCGTCGCACGCACGTTGCTGTCCGAGATGAGGATCAGATCGTGGCGGACGTGAGCCATCATGGTGTGCAGGAGGTTCACCTTGGGGTTCCGCCCGATGGTCTCCTGGCCCACCAGGACCTCGATGTCCTTCTCGGGATGACGCCGCTTCACGCGGCGGGCCACCTCCACGGCCGGGTCGTCGGGATCGGCGATGGCGAAGAGGATCTGGAGTTCCGGCCACGCGAGGCGGGCGAAGCTCTCGAGGTTCTCCTCGAGGTCCTCGTCCACCCCCTTCATGGGCTTGAGGATGGTGACGGGCGGACGGTAGGGGACACTGCTCCGCTCGCGCCGCCGCGCAACGTAGCTCCAGAGGACGGCGAGGAGGACCACGCCCGTGTAGAGGGCGAGGCTGAACAGGACGATGGCTGTGGTAATGGACATGGAAGGGCTCTTCGCTGGATGGGTTCGGCGCTCGGCTCTGCTGCGCCTGTGAATGCAAGACTCGAGCCAGCCCGTCTCCAATCTCAACACATGCCGGCCCGGCGCTTGTCTGCAGTGCCAGAGGCGCAGCTCTGGCCCCCAGTTCACCATGCGCGGATGGCCCTGGTGCGAAGCCTCGGTGACAGACGCGTGGCGGGCTGCACACCTTCCGTGGGGCGCGCGGGCTGGCTATACACCCGCCATGCCGGAGGCAGAGGAGCGCGACGAGGGCGAGGCACCGAGCCCCCCAGAGGCCGAGGCTCGCCAGGCCACCGTGGGCCTCGGCGGCTGCCTGACGGGGTTCGTGGTCGGCGGAGCCGTCCTCGGGCTCGGGTGGCTCCTCTTGGAGGCGGCAGGCTGGGTGGGCGGCCTGCGCACCCTTGCCGAACTCGCCGTCATGGGCCTGGCGCTCGCCGCGACCCTCTTCGTCTGGCGGGTGGCGGCCACCGCCGACCTGC
>CAYQBW010000139.1:0-6950 GCA_964415725.1 uncultured Planctomycetia bacterium | reverse complement strand
TTTTCTTGTTCTTGTGTTTTTTCGCCACCTTCGCGCTCCTGCCTCTTCCCCCCCTCGAATGCAACCCTACGGCGGCCCGGCGAGAGGTGTCAACCAATGGCAGGGGAGGGGTAGACTCTTCTTCTCCCGGACCTTGCGAAAGAGGAGCTTGCCATGAAGACCACGAGACGGGCCTTTCTCCGGGCCGGCGCAGGCGCCGCCGCCGGTTTCCTCCTTCCTTCCTGCGCCGCCGCGGCCCGAAACAGGGTGAAGGGCGGACCGGGCGGGCGGCCCAACGTGCTCTGGATCACCTCAGAGGACACCTGCCCCGACCTGGGCTGTTACGGGGAGACACTCGTGGAGACGCCCCACCTGGACCGGCTCGCCGGGCAAGGCGTCCGCTTCACCCGGGCCTTCACCACGGCCCCGGTCTGTTCCCCCTCGCGGTCGGCCTTCATGACGGGCATGTACCAGACCACCATCGGCGCCCACAACCACCGGAGCCACCGGCGGGACGGATACACCCTTCCCCCGCCGGTAAAACTGATCACCGAGTATTTCCGCGAGGCAGGGTATTTCACGGCCAACGTCCGGACCGCCGCTCCCGGCGTCAGGGGGTCGGGAAAGACGGATTTCAATTTCCACGTGAAAAAGCCCTTCGACGGGACGGACTGGAGCCGGAGAAAGAAAGGCCAGCCTTTTTTCGCCCACCTGAACCTCCATCCCACCCACAGGCCCTTCCGGAGGGACCCCAAGCGGCCCATCGATCCGGCGAAGGTGAAGGTCCCGCCCTGTTACCCGGACGCTCCCCTCTCCCGGAGGGACTGGGCGGACTACCTGGAATACGTCCAGGTCCTGGACCGGGAGATCGGGAAGATCCTGGAGCGCCTCCGGAGGGAAGGGCTCGAGGAGAACACCATCGTCTTCTACTTCGGGGACCACGGCAGGCCCCACGTGAGGGCCAAGCAATGGCTCTACGAGGGTGGGATCCACATCCCCCTGATCGTCCGGTGGCCGGGCCGCCTCCCGGCGGGGAAGGTCTCGGACTCGCTTGTGAGCGCCCTCGATTTCGCTCCGACGTCCCTTGCCCTCGCCGGGATCGAGCCTCCATCCCACATGCAGGGGGTGGTGTTCCTGGGGGAGAATGCCAGGGAGAGAAGACTTGTCTTCGCCGCCCGGGACCGGTGTGACGAGACGGTGGACCGGATCCGATGCGTCCGGGACAAGCGCTGGAAATACATCCGCAACTTCATGCCCGGGCGGCCCTACACCCAGTTCAACGCCTACAAGGAAAGCATGTACCCCGACCTTCCCCTGATGGAGGTCCTCCACCGGCAAGGGAAGTTGACCCCGGTCCAGGAACTCTTCATGGCGCCGGAAAAACCCGTGGAGGAGCTCTACGACCTGGAGAAGGACCCCTGGGAGGTCCACAACCTGGCTTCCGACCCGGCCCACGAGAAGACCCTCCGGAGGTTCCGGGCCGAGCTGAACCGCTGGATCGCCGAGACGGACGACAAGGGACGGGTCCCTGAAGACCCCAAGGTGATCCAGCACTGGAAGCGGGTGGCCCGCCGCAGGTTCCGGGCCCGGATGAAGAAGTGGGGCCTTTCCCCCGAGGGCCGGCCCGAGGAGCGCCTGGCCTACTGGCGGAAGAAGCTTTTGGGCTGATCCTTTTCCGGCCGGAAAACAAAGGGGGAAAAGGGTTTGTTTCCGGAGGCGGGGCGGTGCGGGCCGGGCCGGTCCCGTCTTTCATCAAGATTTCCCATGGGGTTTCCGAAAAGGGGAGGGTAGACGTCGGCTCTTTTTCCACGATTCGGTGGGCCACCCCTGCAGGGAGGCGGTCATGGGGCTGCGTGTTCTGTTCGTTGATGATGAGACCAGGATCCTGGAGGGGCTGAAGCGGATGCTTCGGCCTTTCAGGAAGGAGTGGAGCCTCTCTTTCGCGAAAGACGGGCGGGAAGCTCTGGAAATCCTGGAAAAGGAGACCTTCGACGTCATCGTTTCCGATATGAGGATGCCGGGGATCGACGGCGCGGAACTCCTTTCCACGGTCCGGGAAAAATACCCGGACATGGTCCGGATCATTCTTTCCGGCCAGTCGGACCAGGAGAAGATCATCCGCTCCGTCGGTCCTTCCCACCAGTTCTTGTCCAAGCCGAGCGATCCCCAGGAAATCCGAAAGACCATCCAGTCCATCCGGGTCTTCAAGGAACTCTTCAAGGAAGAAACGCTGGCAAGGATCGTGGGAGGGCTTTCTTCCCTCCCCAGCCTTCCTTCGCTCTACACCGAGGTCATGGAGAAGGTGAATTCCCCCACGGCTTCCCTGGCCGACGTGGGAGAAGCGATTTCCAAGGACCCGGGAATGACGGCCCAGATCCTGAAGCTGGTGAACTCCGCGTATTTCGGCTTGAGCCAGGAGGTGACCAGTCCCGCCGTGGCGGTGAACCTGCTGGGCCTCAACACGGTGACCTCTCTCATCCTTACGGTCCAGGTTTTCCAGGAATTGAGCCCCGAACTATTGCGGCGTTTCAAGCTGGACTTTCTCGGGGACAAGAGCCTTCTCGTCGCCAAGCTGGCCCGGCAGATCGCGCTGGAGGAGACAGGAGAGAAGAAGGCCGCCGACGAAGCGTATACCGCCGGTCTTCTCGCTGATTGCGGGAAGGTGATCCTGGCGAGCGGTTTTCCCGAGAGGTACGGAAATGTGGTGGAGGCCGCGGGAGGGGATTGCCTTTGGGCGGTGGAGGAGGAAGAGGAGGAGTTCGGCGTGAGTCACGGTCCGATCGGGGCCTACTTGATGGAGCTCTGGGGACTCCCGGGCACGGTGGTGGCGGCCATCGCTTTCCACCACCATCCCGGGAAGGCCCGGCAGGAGGAATTTTCCGCATTGACCGCCGTACACGCCGCGGCATGCCTGGAGAGGGAGGTTGGAAGCATGGGGGTGGGCGAAGGCGGCCCCGGCCGAGAGGACGGGGATGGAAAGGCCGGAGCCTCCTTCCTGGACATGGAATACCTGGAAGGGCTGGGCCTCTCCGGGAAGGTGGGACACTGGCGTGAGCTGGTGGAAGAGCAGGTGCAAGCCTGCGCGGAAGAGACGTAATGAAAAGACGGATCCTGTTCGTGGACGACGAGCCCAATTTGCTGGCGGCGGTCCAGAGGCAGACACGAAAGCGTTTCGACATCGAGATTGCGGTCGGGGGGGAGGAAGGCCTGGCGAAATTCGACAAGGATGGACCCTTCGGGGTGGTCGTCTCCGACCTTCGGATGCCGGGCATGAACGGAATCGAGTTCCTGGGGAAGATCCGGGAGAGAAGCCCGGGAACGGTGCGGCTCATGCTCACGGGGTTCGCCGACCTGGAAGCCGCCATGGACGCGGTGAACGAAAGCAACATCTTCCGGTTTCTCACCAAGCCCTGCCCTCCCGTCCGGATGATCAAGGCCCTGAACGACGCCCTGGAGCAGTTCGACCTGGTCATGGCGGAGAAGGAACTCCTGGAGAAGACCCTTTCGGGGAGCGTGAAGGTCCTGGTGGAGGTTCTCTCCATGGTGAATCCCAATGCCTTCAGCCGGGCCTCGAGGATCAAGAAGATCGTCTCCCAGATGGCGCAGGTGCTGGGCCTCGAGAACAGGTGGAGGTTCGAGGTGGCGGCCCTTCTCTCCCACCTGGGGTGCGTGACCCTCTCCCAGGAGACCCTGGACAAAGTCCTGGCGGGCCGGCCCCTCTCGGCGGAGGAGAAGGAACTCTTCGAGAAACATCCCAAGGTGGCGGCATCCCTTCTCAAGCGTATTCCAAGGATGGAGGAGGTGGCCGCCATGGTGGAGAACCAGTACGAAGCGGGCGGAGATCCCGGAGAGATCCGCTCCAACCCCGTTTTTCTCGGCTCCCAGATGATCCGCCTTGCCACGGCCCTGGACCAGCAGATCTCCCTGGAGAAGGAGCCCAGGGCCGCCCTGGAAGAATTGAAGAAGGAGGAGAATGGGTTCCCCTCCTTCCTCCTCGAGGCGGCGGGCAAGATCGAGGCCAAGGGGGGCTTCCGGACCACCACGGCCCTGGTGGTCCTCAAGGAACTCCGGGCGGGAATGGTGCTGGACGAGAATGTCTATGCCCAGAACGGAATCCTCCTGGCCCCGAAAGGGCAGGAGGTGAACGTGGCCGTAATCGAAAGACTGCGCGGGTTCGCGGGAGGGGTGGGCATCAAGGAACCTTTCCGCGTGATCCTGGAATCGGAAGACGACCTGGAGGAAGAGGCCCTTCTCTCGGTGGAAGAGGGAGTCCGGAGATGAAACCCTTGGTCTTGCTCGTGGACGACGACCCGTCCTTGACGGAAGCCTTGAAACGGAGACTCCGGAAGGAACCCTACCGGATCGTGGAGGCCCACTCCGGGGAGGAGGCCCTGAAGATCCTGGCCGAGCAGAAGGTCGCGGTGGTGGTGAGCGACGAAAACATGCCGGGGATGAGCGGAACGGAACTCATGGCCAGGATCCGAATCGAACATCCCAGGGTCATGCGGATCATTCTTACGGGGAACGCCAGCCTGGAGGCCGCTCTCAAGGCCATCAACGAGGGCCAGATCTACAGGTTCCTGGTCAAACCGGTCCGCAAGGTGGAGATCATGGTGGCCATTCGACTGGCCATCGAGCAGTACAAGCTACGCGAGGAGAACGAGAGGCTGACGAGGCTGGTCAAGAAGCAACAGCGCCTCCTGGACCGGCTCGAGTTCGAGGCCCCTGGAATCACCAACGTAGTGCGCGACGAAGACGGAGCCATCCTGATCGACGAGCCCCCCTGGGATCCGAAATCAGCAGGCGGATAAATCCGGGAAATCCGGGAGAAAGGGGAAGACATGTCCGGGAAGAGAGTTTCTCCTGACGGCGGAGGTTTTACGCCTGGAGGAAGTCCCCTGGGATCCTTTGCCGCGATTTCTCCCTTTGTTTTCTTCGCGGCCCCCCCTTGGGGGAGTTTGGGGATTCCCACCTGCGCAATGGTTCATCCAGGCGGACTCCTTACGACTTTCTACTTTCTGGGGTGTTTCCTGGTCCTCCTCGGGTACGCCGGCTTGTTCTTTTTTCTCGCCGGGAAAAACAAGGTTCTTATGAAGGAATTGAAAAACGTGTCGAAGAAGCTCCAAGAGAAGAATCATCGCGAGGAGGAGGTCAGGAAAAACCAGTTCTTCCAGTCCGCCTTGTCGAGCTTGAGGAAACTCGCCCTTTCCATGGGGCCCTACAAGTCCTTGCTCGGGGAAACGGTGGACTTGATCAAGGAGACCTTGGGGGTCCAGGCCGTCCAGATCCTGGTCTACGACCCGGAGAAGGATACATTTACCCTCGAGGAGGGATGGGGATGGGAAGGGGATCTCCTGGGGAAGCTCCGCTTCCCCGCGGAGGCCCGTTACGTGGAAACCTTGGCCCTCTCTGCACAGGGATGCCAGGCCTGGGCCAAATCCGCCTCTTCGCCGGAATTCTCCCCCTCCCCGCACGCGGCTTCCCATGGGTTCCGGGCGTCCCTCCACGTTTCCATCCCGGGAGAAGAATGTCCTTGGGGAGTGCTTTCGGTTTTCCGGAAGGAAGAGCAACCCTTCTCCGTCGAGGAAGGATCCTTTCTCGAGATCGTGGCGGACATCCTGGGGGACGCCAACCGCGTCCAGAACACGGTCCTCAAGCTGAAGAACGAGGAAGAAAGGATGGAGATGGTCCTCAAGGGGGCCAACCTGGGAACCTGGTCCTGGGAAATTCCCGCGGACCGTCTATCCATGGACGGGCGATTCACCTCTCTCCTGGAGGACGGGGACGGGGGGTGCGAGATTTCCACGGAAGAGTTCAGGAAAAGGGTGCACGAGGAAGACCTGGAGCCGATGAGAAAGGCCCGGGTGAACCACTTCGAGGGAAAAGCCAAGTCTTTCGATTGGGAGGGAAGGATCCGGACCCGGGGCGGAGAGTGGAGGTGGTTCCACATCCTCGGGCGGATCCTGGAAAGGGACCAGAACGGATCGCCTTGCCGGATGGCCGGGGTGGCCCAGGACATTACGGAGAAGAAGAGGTTGGAGGACCAGCTCTTCCAAGCCCAGAAGCTGGAGTCCGTGGGCCGGCTGGCGGCGGGGATCGCCCACGAGATCAATACTCCGACCCAGTATGTCTCGGACAACACCATGTTCCTCAAGGAATCCGGCATGGACCTTCTCAAGTTCGTTCGGGAGGTGGAAAAGCTCCTCCTGGAGGAACACGGGGAGGACCTTCCTGCGGACCTGAAAGAAAAATTCCTGGCCCTCCTGGAGGACCTGGACATGGAGTTCCTCCTGGAGGAAGTGCCCAAGGCCATCGACCAGTCCATGGAAGGCCTGGAACGAGTCACCAAGATCGTTCGGGCCATGAAGGAATTCTCCCACCCGGGCTCGGCCGTCCAGGAGCCCACGGACCTGAACAAGGCCATCCGAAGCACCGTGACCATCGCCCGGAACGAGTGGAAATACGTCTCCGACCTGGAGACCGACCTGGACCCGGACCTTCCCCTGGTCCGGTGCTATGGGGGGGACTTCAACCAAGTGATCCTGAACCTCATCGTCAACGCTGCCCACGCCATCGGGGAAGTGGTCAAGGACAAGCCCGGGGAAAAAGGAAAGATCAAGGTTTCCACCAGGAAGGACGGCGATTGGGCGGAGATCCGCGTGGAGGACACGGGGACAGGCATCCCGAAGGCGATCCGCCACAAGATTTTCGAGCCCTTCTTCACCACCAAGCCTGTCGGGAAAGGGACCGGCCAGGGGCTTTCCCTGGTCTACTCGGTCATCACCGGCAAGCACGGCGGAGAGGTGAGCCTGGAGTCGGAGGAGGGAAAAGGGACGACGTTCATCCTCAGGATTCCCATCGAGGGAAAGAGGGAGCGGCAGGAGGAAGAGTCCCTGGAAGGAAAAGAGGTGGGCGTGAAAGCCTCCAGCTGACGGGAATGCTTGACGGGCCGGGCGGGCAGGGTTTTATTC
>CAYQBW010000138.1:0-6961 GCA_964415725.1 uncultured Planctomycetia bacterium | reverse complement strand
CCCCGCCCCACCCTGGAAGGTCCACTACGAAACCTTCTCCTTTCCCTACCAGGTCTACGACGACAGCCCCTACGGCCTGGACGAAGGCCGCGCCCTCTACCTGGGACGCCTCGGGCGGATGCGGACCGGGCCGGCCCGGGACTACCTGGTCCTGGGCCGGATGCGGAGAACGCCGCCCCACAAGGAAAACCCTTCCTTCGTCCGGATGGACTATTCCCTCTACAACACCTTTCAACGCAATACGAAATACGCGCTGGACGGAAGAGAGCTGGGACCCGAATTCGCCGAGAGAGGCAAACTCACGGTCCCCTCGGTTCTCGTCTCCGCCTGGACATCACCGGAGGGAGCCCTCGGAATCCTTCTCTTGAACATCTCTTCCGGTCCCGCGAAAACCAAGCTGGAAATCGACCCGGCCTTCTACCTTGGAAGCCCGGGTCCCTGGAAATGGCGCCTCCTCGGCCTGGAGGGGATCGAGCTTTCCGGGACCCTCAAAGGGCGGACCTGCCTCCGCTTCTCCCTTCCCTCCCGGGATCCCCGGCTCCTCGAGATCGGGGCCCTTTGAACTTGGGTCAGCCTTCCCGGATCCGCCGGGCGAGATCATCGCCCGTCTCGGCCGTGGACCAGGCCTTCTCTCCCGGGCCGGCCAGGTCGGCCGTCCGGTTTCCCCCGCCCAGGAAGGCCTCCACGGCCCGCTCGACGGCCCGGGCCTCCTCGGCCAGGCCGAGGCTGATCTCGAGCAGCATGGCCGCGCTGAGGACGGCGGCCAGGGGGTTGGCGATCCCCTTTCCGGCGATGTCCGGCGCCGAGCCGTGGATGGGCTCGTAGAGGCCCTTGGAACCCTCCGCCAGGGAGGCGGAAGGAAGCATGCCCATGGACCCGGCCAGCATGGAGGCCTCGTCGCTCAGGATGTCGCCGAACATGTTCTCCGTGACGATCACGTCGAAATCGCCGGGCCGCCTGACGAGATACATGGAGCAGGCATCCACCAGGATGTCCTCATATTCGATATCCGGGTATTCTTCCCTGACCCGGTGGGCCACGTCCCGCCAGAGCCTGCTGGAGGCCAGCACGTTGGCCTTGTCGACGCTCGCGACCTTCTTCCTCCGGGCGCGGGCCAACTCGAAACCGACCCGTACCAGCCGCTCGATCTCCCTCTCGGTATATCGCAGGGTATCCACTGCTTCCCTGGCTCCCGGTTCCCCGGAGATCCCCTGGGGCTCGCCGAAGTAGAGCCCCCCCGTGAGCTCCCGGACGATCACCAGGTCCACCCCGGAGATCACCTCCGGCTTCAGGGTGGAGGCCTTCTCCAGGCCGGGAAAGACCTTGACGGGCCTGAGGTTGGCGAATAGGCCGAGCTCCTTGCGGATCCTGAGCAGCCCCTGCTCGGGCCGGACCTTCGCCGAGGGGTCGCTCCACTTGGGCCCGCCCACGGCGCCGAGAAGCACAGCGTCGGCTTCCCGGGCCGCCTCCAGGGTCTCCGCCGGGAGGGGGTCGCCCGTGGCGTCGATGGCCGCGCCTCCCACCAGGGCTTCCCGGAACCAGAATTGGTGGCCGAATCTTTCCGCCACCGCGTCCAGGACCTTGACGGCCTCGGCCGTCACCTCGGGGCCCACGCCGTCCCCGGGAAGCAGGGTGATCGTCGCTTTCATACGGTCTCCTCCGGGCTAGCCCAACCGGGAAGTGTCCACCCGCGGCGGGTGGGTCTTTTCGTAACGCTCGATCTCCCCCTGGACCCCCAGGAGGTAGCCCAGGGAATCGAATCCCTCCAGGAGGCACCTCTGGTGAAAGAGGTCCACCGGAAATTCCACCTTCTTTCCGCCCGGGAGGACCAGGGTCCGGGCGGCCAGGTCCACGGTGATCTTCGCCCCCGGTTTCTCCCGCGCCAGGCGGTGGAGTTCCGCCAGGGTCTCCGCGTCCACTTCCACGGGAAGGAGGCCGTTTTCCAGGGCGTTGTTCCGGAAGATGTCGGCGAAACTGGAGCTCACCACCACGCGGAACCCGAAATCCAGGAGCGCCCAGGGGGCGTGTTCCCGGCTCGAGCCGCAACCGAAGTTGTCCCCCGCCACCAGGATTTTCGCACCCTGGGCCTCCGGGCGGTTGAGGATGAAATCCGGGTCAGGGGAACCGCCGGGAAGGAAGCGCCAGTCGTGGAAGAGGTGCTTCCCGAGCCCTTCCCGCCGGGTCCCCTTGAGGAAGCGGGCCGGTATGATCTGGTCCGTGTCGATGTTCTCCAAGGGGAGGGAGACGAATGGGCTCGTGAGGATGGTGAATTTCTCCATGGCGGGATCTCTCGCTCCTAGGTGGCCAGGTATTTCCGGGGGTCCGCAACGGCCCCTTCGACGGCCGCCGCCGCCGCCGAGAGGGGGCTCCCCAGGAAGGTCCTGCCGCCTTGGCCCTGGCGCCCCTCGAAGTTGCGGTTGCTCGTGGAGAGCGAATACTGCCCCGGGGCGAGCTGGTCGCCGTTCATGGCGATGCACATGCTGCAACCGCTCTCCCTCCACTCGGCCCCGGCCTCCAGGAAGACCCTGTCCAGCCCCTCCTCCTCCGCCCGGGCCTTCACCTGCTGGGACCCGGGAACCACGAGCATCCTGAGGCCCGGGTGGACCTTCCGCCCCTTCAGGATGGAGGCGGCCTGGCGCAGGTCCTGGAGCCTGGAATTGGTGCAGCTCCCCAGAAAGACCACGTCCACCTTGTGCCCCAAGAGCGGCTTTCCCGGCTCCAGGTCCATGTAGGCCAGGGCCTTCTCGAGGGAGTCCCTCTCCCTGCCCGCCGGCACGTCCTCCGGGCGGGGCACGGCCCCGGTGATCTTCACCCCCATCCCGGGATTGGTCCCGAAGGTCACCATGGGCTCCAGGTCCGAGGCGTCCAGCTCCACCGCGGCGTCGTAGGCGGCCCCCGGGTCGGTGGGGAGCTTCTTCCACCGTTCCACCGCCTCGTCCCAGGCCTTTCCCGCCGGGGCCAGGGGCCTGCCGTGGAGATACTCGAAGGTGGTTTCGTCGGGAGCCACCATGCCAGCCCGGGCCCCGGCCTCGATGGACATGTTGCAAACCGTCATGCGCTCTTCCATGTTCATGGAGCGGATGCAGGATCCCGTGTATTCGACCACGTGCCCCGTGGCGCCGCCGATGCCGATCTTCGCGATCACGGCCAGGATGACGTCCTTGGCCGTGACCCCCGGGCCGAGCCTCCCCTCCACCCGGATCTCCATGGTCCTGGGTTTTCGCTGGAGGAGGGCCTGGACCGCAAGGACATGCTCCACCTCGCTGGTGCCGATCCCGAAGGCCAGGGCGCCGAAGGCCCCGTGGGTGGCCGTATGGCTGTCGCCGCAAACGATGGTCATTCCCGGCTGGGTGGCGCCCATCTCCGGGCCCACCACGTGGACGATGCCCCGCCGGGGGTCGCCGAGCCCAAGGAGGGGAATGCCGAACTCGGCGCAATTCCCCTCCAGGGCGGCGATCTGTTCGCGCACCTGGGGGTCCGTGATGGGAACCTCGGGAGGGGTCGTGGGGATGCCGTGGTCGATCGTGGCCAGGGCCTGGGTGGGCCTGCGTGGGGAGAGGCCCTTGGCCCGGAGCGCCCCGAAGGCCTGGGGGGAAGTCACCTCGTGGAGAAGCTGGAGGTCGATGTAGAGGACCGCGGGACACCCTTCCTCCTGGAGGACCAGGTGCTCGTCCCAGATCTTGTCGAAAAGGGTCCTGGGAGCCGCCGGGCCGGTCATGAGTCTTTACGCTCCACTTTTTCCGCCCTGGCGGAGAGCATCTTGTTGAGGGCCGACATGTAGGCCCGGGCGCTGGCCACGACGATGTCCGTGCTCGCCCCGTGGCCGCTGAAAGTCCTGGCCTGGGTGTGGCCGGTCTGGGGATGGGTCCAGCGGGAAGTCTCCTCGTGGTGGGGCTGGATGCGGATGGTCACCTCTCCCAGGGAATCGATGCCCTCTGTCACGGCGGTCACCACGAATTCGGTCAAGGTATTGGGCTCCCGGACGATCCGGTTGATGGCCTTGTAGACCGCGTCCACCGGCCCGGCCCCCACGGCGGCGTCCTCCCGCTCCTTCCCCTCGGGGTCCACAAGGATGACCGTGGCCGTGGGCCTGGTGTGGTCCCCGCAGGTGACCTGCACGTACTTGAGCTTCCAGATCTCCGGGGGCTGGTAGATCTCGTCGGTGAGAATCGCTTCCAGGTCGGCGTCGGTGACGACCTTCTTCTTGTCGGCGATCCGCTTGAAGCGCTCGAAGGCCCGGTTCAGGTCCTGGTCCGACAGGTCTCCGTAGCCCAGTTCTTCCAGGCGCACCTTGAAGGCGTGGCGGCCCGAGTGCTTGCCCAGGACCAGGGCGCTCGAGGCGAGCCCCACCGTCTCGGGGCGCATGATCTCGTAGGTGGAGTGGTGCTTGAGCATGCCGTCCTGGTGGATCCCCGCCTCGTGGGCGAAGGCGTTGGCCCCCACCACGGCCTTGTTCGGCTGGACCGGAATCCCCGTGTAGGCGCTCACCATCCGGCTCGTCCTGGTGATCTGGGTGGTGTCGATCCAGGTGGCCACCTGGAACTCCCCGGGCCTGGTGGCGATGGCCATGACCACCTCCTCAAGGCTCGTGTTTCCGGCCCTCTCGCCGATGCCGTTGATGGTGACCTCCACCTGGCGGGCGCCGTTTCTCACCCCCGCCAGGGTATTGGCCGTGGCCAGGCCCAGGTCGTTGTGGCAGTGGGTGGACCAGGTCACCTTCTCCGCCCCCGGCGTGTTGGCGATGAGGTAGGCGATGAGCGCCCCGTACTCCTCGGGGGTGGTGTAGCCCACGGTGTCGGGGATGTTGAGGGTCGTGGCGCCGGCGGCGATGGCCTCGCCCAGGACCACCGTGAGAAACTCACGGTCCGACCGGCCCGCGTCCTCGGGGGAGAATTCCACGTCGTCACAAAGACTCCGGGCGAAGGAGACGGCCTCCTTCACCCTGCGGACGCACTCGTCCCGGTCGATCCGGAGCTTGTGCTTCAAGTGGATGTCCGAGGTGGCCAGAAAGGTGTGGATCCTGTGGCGGGGAGCGGGGCTCACGGCGTCGAAGGCACGCTGGATGTCCTCCTTCCGGGCCCGGGCCAGGCCGGCGATGGTCATGGGCTCCCCGGATTTCCGGTTCTCCACAAGGGGACCCACCTCCCGGGCCACCCTCCGGACGGCCTCGAAGTCCCCTGGGGAGGCGATGGGGAAGCCCGCCTCGCAGACGTCCACCCCGAGCCGGGAAAGCTGGCGGGCGATCTCGAGCTTCTCTTCCAGGTTCAGCGTCGCGCCCGGGCTCTGCTCGCCGTCGCGCAGGGTCGTGTCGAATACGATCAGTCTCTCTTTGGTTTCGGGGGCTCCGGAAGTCATCGTGATCTCCCAGGGGGAAAAGGGAACACAGGGTCCAAAAACCGGGGAGACCTGCTCGCAGATCCCCGCCCTCTTGTCAAGACCCCAGGGGCGGAAAACCCCCTTCCTCCACGGGAGGCCGCGCCGGGAATACCGCCGCCAGGGTGGGAACCACCACCAGGGTGGCAAGAGTGGCGGTCAAGAGCCCGCCGATCACAGTGACGGCGAAGGGCTGGAAGATCCGGGACCCCGCCCCGGAACTCAGGGCGGCCGGCAGGAGGGCGGCCATGGTCGTCAAGGAAGTGAGCAGGACCGGCCTCAGCCTCACCGAGGCGGCGGCGGAGAGCGCCTCCTCCCATCCAAGACCTGACCTCCGCCCCCGATTGGCCTGGTCCACCAGAACGATGGCGTTGTTCACGGCGATCCCCACCAGGGTGACCGCCCCCATGCCCACCGAGACGTCCAGGCCCTGGCCCGCTACAAGAAGTCCCAGGAGGGCCCCCACCAGGGAAAGAGGTATGGTCACCAGGATCACCAGGGGCTGGAGAAAAGAACGGAATTGCGCGGCCATGATGAAAAAGATGAGAACCAGGGCCCCCAGGAGGGCGAGGCCTCCTTCCAGGGCGGCCGCCAAGAGGACCTTGTATTGCCCGGTGAACTCGATGCTGTAGCCCGGCGGCAGGGAGAGGGAACGGAAAGCTCTCCTGAGTCGATCCACGACGGAGGGGATGTTCCCTTCCACCTCGGCCTCCAGGGTGACTTCCCTTCTCCCGTTCAAACGGGTGACCCGCGACGGGGCGTTCAGGATGCGGATCTCCGCCACCCTTTTCAAGGGAACCCAGCCGCCCCCCGAAGCCGGCACGGGGAGGTTCCCGATCCGGGAGGGGTTCAAGCGATCCTTCCCGGCGAGTTTCACCAGGACATCCGTCTCTTCCCTCTCTTTCACGATCCTCGTGGCCTCCACTCCGGGGCCCGCCGCGCGAAGGGTCGCGAAGACCGAGGCGGGTTCCACTCCGCACCGCGCCAGGGCCGGGTAGTCGAGTCTCACATCCACCTGGGGCACCCGGATCTTCGTGTTGTTGACGATGTTCGAGACATCCGGGTCCTTGGCGAGAATCTTCTCCACTTTTCCGGCCAGCCCGATAAGGACGTCCGGGTCGGGGCCGAACACGGTGACCCCGAAAAGGGCGGGCAGGCCGGAGAAACTCTCGTCGATCTTCTCCTGGGTAGGCTGGTGGTAGAGGAAGACCACCCCGGGCAACCCGGAACACCTCCTCTTCAAGTCCGCCAGGACCTCCCCGGCCGACTCGGTCCTCTCCCTTCTCGGCCTCAACTTGATCATGAGTTCCCCCCGGTCGACCCCCTCGATCTGGTGTCCCGCCCCGGGGGAACCGGTCCGCCTGTAGACGCAGGAAACGGCCGGCATGGAGAGCGCCATCCGGTCCAGCAGGTCCCCCATCCTGTCGCTCTCTTCCAGGGAGGTTCCCGGGGGCATGATGTATTCCAGGAGGACCGCGCCTTCGTCGATGGGGGGGAGCAGGGAGGCGGGCCCCAGAAAGGCCGAGAGGCCGGCCAGGCCCAGGAAGAGGAGGCCCAAAAGCAGCACCGGGACCTTGTGGCGGAAGGA
>CAYQBW010000137.1:0-6984 GCA_964415725.1 uncultured Planctomycetia bacterium | reverse complement strand
GGCGTGTCTCAGAGGCCGGCCAGGTAGAAGCCCAGGAAGGCCAGGGCGGCGGCGGCGAAGGCGTAGGGGAGCTGGGTCTTCACGTGGTCCACGTGGTCCGCCGCCGAGGCCATGGACGACATCAGGGTGGTGTCGGAGATGGGGGAGCAATGGTCGCCGAAGACGCCTCCCGAGAGGACGGCCGCCACGGCCAGGGACTCGTGGACGCCCATGCCCGCCGCCGCCGGGACCCCGATGGGGATCATCACCGCCAGGGTCCCGAAGGAGGTCCCCGTGGCGAAAGAGACCAGGCAGGAGGCGACAAAGAGCAAGGGGGCGAGCCACTCCCGGGTTAGATGGGCCTTCAGGAGCCCCTCCACGTAGGGGCCTGTGCCCAGAGACTTGCAGGTGGCGCCGATGGCGAAGGCGAGCAACATGAGAAAGGCCATGGAAGCGAGCCCGCCCGCCCCCTGGATGGTGAGGTCCACGGCCTCGCCGATCCCCAGGATCCCGTCCCACTTGGCCAGGATCACCGCCGCGACCAGGGCGGCCAGAACGGCCCAGAGGACGGCCGTGGATCCGGAGCCCCGCATAAGCGCCGCCGTGATCCCGGCGCCGGCCCCGGCCTTCTGGAGGCCCGTCAGGTAGAGGCCCACGGGCATCATGAGGAGCATCACCAGGATAGGAACGGTGAAGTGCCGGGCCCTTGGCTCCACTCCCTCCTTGACCCGGGCCTCGGTGATCTCCCTGGCCATCAAGGGCCGGGCCCCGTCGGCCAGGACCTTGCCCAGCTCCCGGGCGCGCCTCTCGGCCTTGGCCATGGGCCCAAACTCCCACCCCGTCAAGGCCGTGAGGAGGGCCAGGGCCAGGATGGCCAGGGAGTAGAAATTGAGGGGGATACTCCTGAGAAGGATATCCACCCGCTTCCCCTCCTCAACGCCGGAAGCGGCCATGAGCTGGAGGATGAGGGCGCCCCAGGCGTTGAAGAGAAGGAGGGCGCAGACAGGGGCCGAGGTGGAGTCGCAGAGAAAGGAGAGCTTCTCCCGGGAGATCTTGAGCCTGTCGCAGACAGGCCGTCCCACCGCGCCGGTGACCATGCAGGAGATGCTGGTCTCGATGAAGACCAGCACGCCCACGACAAAAACGAAGAGCTGGGCCCGCCGCCTGGTCTTTCCCACGCCGAGCCGGGTCATGGAGCGGACGAAGCCCTCCACGCCTCCCGTGCGCTGGGCAAGGAGAAGCACCGCCCCCACCAGGGCCACGAAAAGCACCACCCGGGCGTTGCCCGGGTCGGTTAGGACGCCCACGGTGGTGTCCACCGAGCCCTGGAGCCCCAGGAGCAGTCCCAGGGCCCCGTGGGCCGGCCAGGCCAGGATGACCTGGCCCAGGACCACGCCGAAAAGAAGGGAGAGGTAGACCTGGCGGGTGAGCAGAGCCAGGACCACCGCCGCCAGGGGCGTGGCCAGGGAGAGAAGGCCGAAATCGGTCCCGGGGGCGGTCACGAGGCCGCCCCCGGCGCGAAGAAACAAAGGCGCTGGTCTTTCATGGGATCACCGGTGCATCCTGGCCGGAAGGAGGCTCCGCGCCTCCTTCCCGGGCCGGGATTCTACCGGCAACCGTCGGCCTGCGCCTCGATCACCGTGATGGCCGCCACGTCCACGATGTCCGAGACGGAGGCGCCCATCTGGAGGACGTTGACGGGTTTGCGCATTCCCACCAGCAGGGGCCCGATGGGAAGGGCCCGGCCGAGCTGGATCATCAGCTTGTAGGCGATGTTCCCCGCCTCCAGGTTGGGGAAGATCAGGACGTTGGCTTCCTTCTTGAGGGCACAGAAGGGGTAGCCGTCCAGGATCTCCTGGTTGGTGGCCGTATCGGCCTGCATCTCCCCGTCCAGGACCAGGTCGGGCCGCCGCGCCTTGGCGATCTCCACGGCCTTCTGGACCTTGTAGGAAAGGGGATGGCGGGTGCTCCCGAAGTTGGAGAAGGAGAGCATGGCAACCCGGGGCTCCACGTCGAAGCACCTGGCCATGTCGGCGGCGCCGATGGCGATCTCCGCCAGGTCCTCGGAGTCGGGCTCGGGGTTCACCGTGGTGTCGGCGAAGAAGTAGATGTCCTTTTTCATGATGAGCATGTAGAGGCCCGAAACCTTCCGGACGCCTTCCTTGATGCCCACGATCTGGAGGGCGGGCCGGATCGTGTCGGGGTAGTTGGAGGTGAGCCCCGAGACCATCCCGTCGGCCTTGCCGGTGTGCACCATCATGGCGCCGAAGACATTGGGCCTCAGCATCTCCTCCCGGGCCTTGGCCATGGTCATGCCCTTGCGCTTGCGCATCTCGTAGAGTTCCGCCACGTAGGATTCGAAAAGCTCCGAGGCCGCCGGGTCCACCACGTCCACGTGGGTGGTCTTGAGGCCGTGGGCGTTCATCAATTCCAGGACCTTCTCCTTGTTCCCCAGGAGAATGGGGTGGCAGATGCCCTGCTTGACCATGATCCGGGCGGCCCGGACGATCTTCTCCTCCGTCCCCTCGGGGAAGACCACCTTCCTGGGTCCCTTCTTGGCCTTCTGGACGATGGCGTTGGTCACCCGGCTGGCCGGATTGATCAACCTCTCCAGGCGCTCCTTGTAGGCCTCCATGTCCTCGATGGGGTGGCGGGCCACGCCGGTGTCCATGGCGGCCTGGGCCACGGCCGGCGCCTCCCAGAGCAACACCCTGGGATCCAGGGGCTTGGGGATGATGTATTCACGCCCAAAAGTAATCCGCTCCACGCCGTAGGCCTTGCACACCCCGTCGGGAACGTCCTCCTTGGCCAGGGCGGCCAGGGCCCGCGCCGCGGCCATCTTCATCTCCGTGTTGATCTTGCGGGCGTGCACGTCCAGGGCGCCGCGGAAGATGAAGGGGAAGCCCAGCACGTTGTTGACCTGGTTGGGGTAATCGCTCCGTCCCGTGGCCATGATCACGTCGTCCCGGGCCTCCAGGGCGTCGGGGTAGCTGATCTCCGGGTCCGGGTTGGCCATGGCGAATACGATCGGGTTGTCCGCCATGGAACGAACCATGTCCTTGGTGACCATGCCCGCCACGGAGACGCCGATGAACACGTCCGCGCCCTTCATGGCCTCTTCCAGGGTCCGAAGCGGCGTGTCGGCCGCGAATTTCTCCTTGTAGGGATTCATGCCCGTCTTGCGGCCCTTGTAGATGACCCCCTTGGAGTCGCAGACGATCATGTTCTCCTTGCGGACGCCGAACTCCATCATCAGGTTGGCGATGGCGATGGCCGCCGCCCCGGCGCCGCTGAAGACCACCTTGATGTTCTCGAAAGTCTTCCCCGCCAGCTCCAGGGCGTTGATCAGCCCCGCGCAGGTGATGATGGCCGTCCCGTGCTGGTCGTCGTGGAACACGGGGATGTCCATGATCTCCACGAGACGGGACTCGATCTCGAAGCACTCCGGTGCCTTGATGTCCTCCAGGTTGATGCCCCCGAAGGTGGGCTCCAGGGCCTTCACGATCCGGATGATCTCCTCCGGGTCCTTGGTGTTCAGCTCGATGTCGAAGACGTCCACGTCGGAAAAGCGCTTGAAGAGCACCCCCTTGCCCTCCATCACGGGCTTCCCCGCCATGGGACCGATGTCTCCGAGCCCCAGGACGGCCGTGCCGTTGCTGACAACGGCCACCAGGTTTCCCTTGGCTGTGTATTTGAAGACCAGGGAGGGATCCTTCTCGATCTCCCTGCATGGGACGGCCACCCCCGGCGTGTAGGCCAGGGAGAGGTCCATCTGGGTCAGGCAGGGCTTGGTGGCGATCACCTCGATCTTTCCAGGCCTGCCTTTGCTGTGGTAATCCAAGGCGTCTTGTTGCGTGATCATGGGAAAAGGTCCTCCATACAAGGAATCCCGCTGGGAAGAAGGCTCGAAGGAACAAAAAAAGAAAGCGGAAAGAGCCGGAGATCCCCCCGGTTTCTCTCTCCCCCCCGAATCGGCCTGGGCGATCCCTAATTTCCCTAAACCCCGGGAAAGTGCGGGCCCACGTTCATTCCACCACCTTCCGGTAGAGGTCTTCCAGGTCCTCAAGGTGGCGCGCGAACTCGGGCACTTGATTGGGAAGCCCCCGGGCGGGCTGGACACCCCCCTCCCCGGGAAGGACCTCCGCCAGGGCCCGCGCCAGGTCCTCCGGGTCGCCGGGCGCGAAGGTCCGGCCCCCCCGGCCCAGCCGCTCCGGCAAGGCCCCCCTCCGGGAGACCAGGGCCGGCACGCCCAGGCTCAGGGCCTCGTCCACGGCGAGCCCGTAGGTCTCGAAACAACGGGAGGGGAAGACCGCCGCCGCCAGCGGCGCCGCCAGCCTGGGAAGCTCCCGCCAAGGGACGGGACCCCAAAGACGCAGGGGAAGCCCCCGCTCCCGGGCTTTTCTCTGGAGTTCGCCCGCGAAAGCCCGCTCCAGCACGGGCCCCCAGAGGTGGAGTTCCACTATTCCCCGGAAAGGAGGCGCCGCCAGGGCCTCCACCAAAAGGTCCACGCCCTTGGCGTGGCAGATGCCCCCCCAGAACCCGACCTTCCAGGGGGGGCCATCGGGCGGGGCCGCCCGGGCCTCCCGCCAGAGTTCCGCCTCGGGGATTCCCGGGGGAAGGACCTGGACGGCGCGGCTGGGGAAGTGGGGCCAGGCCCGGTAGAACTCCTCCAGGGCCCGGGAAAAGAAGATCACCCCCCGGGCGGCCCGGATCTCCCGGGAGAAATTCCTGGCCCGCTCCTCCAGGAGGGCGAGCCGCTCGTCCCGGGTCCCCGGCGCCTCCGGCGCCAGGCAGGCCTCACACTCCTCGAAGCCCTGGCCGGGAGGGCAGGGCTCTTCCCGGCCGGGCCGGACCCGGAAGAACCGGGGGCAAAGGGGGTAGAAGTCGTGGAAGGTGACCACCACGGGGAATCCCGCCTCCTCCAGGGTCCGCACCAGGGCGATGTCCAGGTGGAACCAATGGTGGAGGTGGACCAGCTCGGCCCCATGGTCCCGGGCGGCCTGGAGCACCAGGGCGGCCATGCGGGGGTGGGAAGGAAGGATCCGGTAGGACTCCCGGGGAAGCCGGTGGAGGCGGACCCCCTCGATTCCCTGGTATTGGAAAGGCCGGGCCTCGCCGCCGGGCCGGACCTCTTCGGAGCCGCAGGCCACCCGGACCTGGTGGCCCCGGGCGGACTGGCCCCGGGCGAGCTGGAGGAGGTAACGCTCCGTCCCCCCCTCGAACTCGGGGGGAAAATTATGTGCCACATGGAGAAGGCGCACTTTTCCGGTAACCTACGTGCCGAGCGAGGGCTTCATCTTTCCGGGTGGATCGACGCGATAAAAGAACCTGAGGATCCTCGCTTTTTCCCTGTCCCGACTCCAGGAGAAACCAAGTGATCGTCGGACTCGACATCGGCGGAAACAATCTGAAACTCGTGCCCTACCGGGAAGGCGAGGGATTCGGGGAAAAGGTTTGCAGGCCCACGGGCCGCGGGCAGCCCCGGGAGATCCTGGAACGGGCGGTACGGATGATCAAGGAGGCCACCGTCGGAGAAAAGCTGGAGGCCGTAACCATGGGAATATGCGGTCTCATTGACCGCGAGAAGGGCAAGGTCGTGGTCTCCGGGGCCCTCCCCAGGCTCAGGGACTTCCCCCTGGCCGGGAAGATCCAGGAAGAACTCGGCGTTCCGGCGTTCCTGTTCAACGACGGCGTTCTGGCCACATACGGCGAATGGCAACTCGGCGCCGGCAAGGGCAAAAAGGACATGCTCTTCCTCGCCCTGGGAAAGGGCGTGACGGGCGGGGCGGTTTGCGGCGGGTGCCTTCTCGAGGGCCACACGGGCAACTTCGGGGGCTTCGGCCACATCTCCGTGGATCCCGACGGCCCCCTTTGCATGTGCGGCAACCGGGGCTGTCTCTGCATCCTGGGCTCCTCCTCCGGGCTGGCCCACCACTTCAGGGACCTGACCCACGAGGACAAGTCCCCCGAAGAGGTCTCCTCCCTGGCCGCCCAGGGCGACCAGAGGGCCGTCCGGGCCCTTCACATGACCTGCCGCTCCCTGGGCCTCGGGATCGGGGCGGTGATCAACGCCATGGACCCGGAACTCGTTGTGATCGGGGGAGGGCTCAGCACCCTGGGCGAAACCCTCCTCGAACCCTTGAGGAGGGAAATCATGGCCTGCGTATTCCCGGAGATCGTGGCCCGTCTTACCCTCGTCCAGGGCGCCCTGGGCATCTACGCCGGCGCCATGGGAGGGGTCCTGCTCGCCAAGAACAAGGGCCTGATCTGATCCGCTCCGGCCCTCCGAGGGGAGCCCGTCATTTCCTGCGCGCTGATTTCCGGAGGACTTCCTTCAGGGCGCGGACGAGATCCTGGGGCGGCAAAAAGCCCTCGTGCCTCCAGAGGACCTTCCCCGAGTCTCCCACCACCACCAGGGCGGGCAGGCTCACCACCTTCCAGGCCTTTCTCGGGTCCTTCCCGCAAAGCCCCAGGGGGACATGGACGGCCGTAAACTTTTCCGCGATCAGCCGGGCCGCCTCGTCGGCGCCCAGGGAGTAGTGTTCCAGCCGCCGGCACTCGGTCGACTCCTCCCCGTCCACCCAGAAGAGCACGGGCCTCCCCGGGCGGGCTTTCACCCACAAGGGGAGGGGATCAGTGGAATGGATCCAGGGAATGGAGACGCCTCCGATCCTGGTCTCCCCGGGAACCCCCAGGAGTTTCCTTCTCCGGGCGTCGTCCACGGCAAAGACCCGCGCCCACTTGGCCCGCACCCGGGCGGCCCGGCGCGCCAGGTAACGCTCTTCCAGCTCGGCCCCCTCCTTCCTGACCCGGAGCACGGCCCGCCCCTCCTGGTCGATCCTCTCCAGGAAGGCCGCCTTTCCCCCCTCCAGGGGAAAGGGGGCGTCTCCCTCCCGCAGCTCCCCGGGACCAAGCACCCGGAGAGACCGCCTGGGATCGCCGGGCCCCGCCAGGAGCCACAGGTCCTCCCGGCCCACCCGGCCGTCCAGGTTCTGGTCCACGTAG
>CAYQBW010000136.1:0-6985 GCA_964415725.1 uncultured Planctomycetia bacterium | reverse complement strand
GCCTTCCAGGGACATCTCCTGGTTTTCCATGGGCCGGATTCCTTCTTTCCCGGTCACCATGGACAGGGTCATCTTCCGGGCCCGGATGAGGGCGGCCGGAACGGGGCTCCGCGGGCCCTTGTAGAAGGTGAGGACCGCCTTGAAGAGGGTATAGGTGCCGTCCGGGTTGGGCTGGGCGTTGGCCGACTGGAGGCTGTAACGGAGGACCTGGAGAATGGTTCCGTCTGGGAGTTTCCGGGCCCTGGAGGAGCGGATGTTCAGTTTTCCCCTGGGAGCCATGGAGATGGCCCCGCCTCCCTGGTCCACGCGGATGGCCGGAATGTGGGGACCCTGGACGGGGGGTTCTTCGCCGGCCTTCTCCCGGGAGGGAAAGACCGCCTCCTTGCCCAGGGCCGCCCAAAGCACGGCCAGGCCGAGGCCGAGAACCAGGAGAAACCTGACCAGGTATTTCATATCCGGTAACTCGCGACGATCTTCTCCCACTTCCCCTGGGCCTTGAGGAGAAGTTCCACCACCTCACGGACGGCCCCCCTTCCCCCGGGGGCCCGGGTCACGTAGTGGCAGACTTCCTTGACCTCGGGCCTCGCCCCGGGGACGGTCAGGGCCAGCCCCACCCTGGTGAGAAGGCAGAGATCCAGGAGGTCGTCCCCCATGTAGGCGATCTGGCGGTCTTCCAGGCCCACCTGCTCCCGGATCCTTTGGTATTCGGGGAGCTTCTTGTGGCGGCCCAGGCTGAAGTGCTCCACCCCCATGTCCCGGAGGCGCCGGCGCACGGCGGCGGAATCCCTTCCTGAGATGACCGCCGGGATGAGGCCTCCCTGCTTGAGGTGGACGATCCCGCTTCCATCGTGGACGTGGAAGGTCCGGGTCTCCCTCCCCTCGCCGTCGTAGAGGATCGTTCCGTCGGTGAGCACGCCGTCCACATCCAGGACGAGCATGCGGATTTTCTTCCAGCGTTCCCGGTCGATGTCCATGGGGTTCACGGGGTCTTGAAGTCGAGAATGTCCTGGACGTCCAGAATTCCCACGGGGCGGTCTTCTTCGTCCACCACGGGGATCTGGTCGATTCTGTTGTTCCGTAAAATCTGGTGGGCCTCGGAGACGAGCTTGTCCTGGAGGATGCGCTTGGGGTCCCGGGTCATGACCTCCCGGACGGGCCTCTCCAGGAAGGAGGGGGATCCCTCCAGGAGGCGCCTTCTCAGGTCGCCGTCGGTGAAGATCCCGGAAAGGCGGCCCACGCCGTCCACGACGATGGCCGCCCCGGGCCTCCCCGGGGTGGTGGTCATGACCAGGACGACATCCTTGACCGGGTCCTCTTCGCGGACCAGGGGGGTCTTCTTCCCGGAGCGCATGATCTCTTTCACCTTGAGAAGGGAGCGGCCCAGGAAGCCTCCCGGGTGGAACCGGACCAGGTCTTCCGGCGCGAAGTTCCGCTCTTTCTGGACGGCCAGGGCCAGGGCGTCCCCCATGGCGAGCATGGCCGTGGTGGAAGCGGTGGGCGCGAATCCTCCGCCCGCCTCGTCGATGGTTCCGAGATCAAGGACGATGTCCGCCCAGCGGGCCAGGGTGGAATCCCTGTTGCCCGTAAGCGCGATCAAGGAGGCGCCGATTCGCTTGACCGGATCCAGGAGGCGCACCACCTCTTCCGTCTCCCCCGAGTTGGAGAGGATGAGGACCACGTCCTCCTCCAGGACCCGCCCCAGGTCGCCGTGGACCGCTTCCGCGGGATGGAGGTAGAGGGAGGGTGTCCCCGTGGAGGAGAGGGTGGCGGAGATCTTTCTCGCGATGAGCCCGGCCTTGCCCATGCCCGAGACCACCACTCTTCCCTTGCACCGGAGGACGAGTTCCACGGCCCTGGAGAAGGGCTCCTCTTCCAGGCGCTCCGCCAGGGACTGGAGGGTCCTGGCTTCCTGGAGGATGACTTCACGGGCCAAGCCGACCTTGGTATCCATTCTTTCCTTCCTGGGGAGAACCTCCCCGCAGCGCCGCCCTGGGTCGAGTGGCGGGATTATAACCCTGGCGGGGTTAGAATGCGGGCATGGCTGAATTCCGAGTCGAGCTGGACACTTTTTCGGGGCCCATGGACCTCCTCCTGCACCTCGTGCGGGAGCAGGAGGTGGACATCCGCGACGTTTCCATCTCTCTCCTTCTGGAGGGGTATCTCGCTTACCTGGAGAAGCTTGGGGAGATCGACGTCAACGAGGCGGCGGACTTCCTCGTGATGGCCTCCAACCTCCTGGAGATCAAGTCCCGCGAGGTCCTTCCCCGGGAGGAGGTGGACCTGGAAGAGGTCCTGGACCCCCGGGACGACCTGGTGCGCCACCTGCTGGCCTACAAGGTCTTCCGGGACGCCTCCAGGATCCTGGGGGAGAGGTGGCGGCTGAGGGGCCGCATGCACGAGAAGGGCTGGAGGGAAAAGCTCAAGGGGGATGGGGAAGAGGAAATCCTGGACCTGGAAGACCTGGACGCCTGGGCCCTGGCCCAGCTCTACGCGGGGCTGGCCGACCAGGTGGGCCTGAACCGGACTTTCCGGGTCAAGGGGGAAAAGAAGCCTCTCTCCTACTACCTCACGATCCTTTTGGAGCGCCTCCAGCGGGAGAAGCGCGCCCCCTTCGAGAGGCTCTTCGATCCCGCCGAGGGGAGGATGGGGCTCGTGTCGGTCTTCGTGGCTCTTCTGGAGGTGGTGCGCCTGGGATACGCCAGGTGCCTCCAGGAAGAGGTGATGGGTCCCATCCTGGTGGAATGGACGGGGCCGGAGAACTGCACGGCCCGGGAAATCCTCGCGGCGGAGGAAAGGGCCGATTCTCCCCCGGAGCCGGCGGGAGAGCCGGCCCCGGGGGAAGGGGAATCAGCTTCCTAGAAGTCGATGCCCAGGTGGAGGAGGAACTCGTTGTTGTCGATCGAGTGATCGGCGCCCTCTTCCACCACGGTGTATTCGGCTGAGAGCTTTACGTTGTAGGTGACCTCCAGGATGGCGGCGAAGGTGTGCATCCTGAGGTCCGCCGCGGCCAGGGCGGAGTCGGGGGGAGTGCTCCAGGAGGGGGCCCCGCCGAAGACCCTGAGGGAGGAGAAGCGGTAGAGCAGTTCCAGGCTGTTGAAGAACCGCCGCTCCTGGTAGAGGGTCCCGTCGAAGAGGAACTTGAAGGAGGGCTGGAAGGCCCAGGCCCGCCGGTCCAGGTTGGAGTCCTTGGCGTCGTGCCACTCCGCCTGCAGGCCCAGGACCCCGAAATCGGAGGTGTAGTCCGTGGCGAAGATGGCGCCCAGGCGGCGCTTCTTGCTGGAACTGCTGAGATCGCCGAGGCCGAGCCTGGCGTCGCGGAGGACCTGCTTCTGGTCGTGGCTGAGCTTGCCGTAGCGATACCAGATCGCGGCCCTGGTCTTGAACCCGTTTTCAAAGTCCTGGGTGCAGCCCACGCCGAGCTCCAGGTCCTTGTGGTGGGAGGGCCCGTCGTTGTCCTCGTCGTCCTGGAGGACCTGGATGTATCCCTTGTAGTAGTCGCCGGCGTTCATGATCTGGAACTGGTTCCCGTCGTCCAGGCACAACCTGTAGAAGAACCCGCCGTCGGTCTGGCCGCCGATCCTGAGGCCCGTCCGGAAGTCGCGGTAGAAGAGGGTTTCCGGAAGACCGTAGGTCTCGGTGTGCCTCGGGAACATCTCGTATTGCCAGGGGCGCATGGCGCCGAGCTGGATGAAGGTGTGAAGGGGATCGTCCAGGCCGGCCAGGTCCACCAGGATGTTGTCGAAGGAGAAGTAGGCCTGGGGAAGGGCGACTTCGTAGTCGTGGCCGGCGTCTGGGTCCTTGTCCTCGTTGCCGCCCCGGAACTGGAGTTCCGTGCGCAGGTAGACGTCCTGGATGAAGTCCACGTCGGCGTAGATCGTGAGGCTGTCCACGTGGAAGTCCGTCCCCTTGACCTTCCCCACCGCGGGGGATCCGCCGCTCTGGTAATTGGGGACGCTCTCGGGGCTGGCGCCGAAATACTCGAATTCGAGACGGCCCCTCAGGTTGATGTGCTCCCCGGCCAGGCTGAGAAAGCCCTTCTGCCCGGGCTTGGCGTTGGGCCCACCGAGCTGCCTCTGGAGGGCCTCGATCTCCCTCTGCTGCTTCTGGATGGCCCGGCGGAGCCTCTGGATTTCCTGGGCCGTATTTCCACCTTCCTGGGCGGGAAGGGGACCGGCCGCGAGGGCCGCCCCGAGGGCGGCAGCCGTGAAGATCTGGAGAAAGCGCATGGTTCGACCTCCCTTGGACTGGGTTCGCAAACAGGCTGGACGGGGCGGGAGCCGCCGTCCCGAGGCGAAAGGCAACCGTGGGGAGACTATGAAAGGAGGCACGGGGGAGCAAGGGAGGAGTGGAGGGAGATTCTTCCCGGGGTAGACTTCCCCTTTCCCGGGGACTTCCCATGAGGGGGAGCCTTGGCGGGGGGGGAAACACGGGAAGGAAAAGAAAGGCCTTTTTTCTTGCGGATCGTCTTCTTCGGTTCTTCCGACTACGCCCTGCCTTCCCTGGAGGCCCTCCTGGAAAGGGGACGCCCTCCCTGCCTGGTGGTGACCCACCCGGACCGGGCCGAAGGGCGGGGACGGGTCCTCCGGCCCGCTCCCGTGGCCCAGGCCGCCCGTGATGCGGGGATTCCCTGTTTCCAGCCGGAGAAGGTGAACACCCCGGGGTTCCTGGAGGAGCTGGCGGGCCACGAGCCCGACCTGGCCCTGGTGATCTCCTTCGGGCGGATCTTCTCCCGGGACCTCCTGGAGCTCCCCAAGGGGGGCTGTTTCAACGCCCATGGCTCTCTTCTCCCCAAGTTCCGGGGCGCCGCCCCGGTCCAGCGGGCCATCCTGGCCGGAGAGGAGAAGACGGGAGTCACGATCATCAAGATGAATGAAAAGATGGACCAGGGCCCGATCCTCCTCAGGAAGGAGACGCCCCTGGGCCCGGACGAGGACGGGGCCTCCCTCAGGCGCCGCCTGGCGGAACTGAGCGCCGCCGCCTTCCTGGAGGCCCTGGAGATCCTGGAAAAGGGGGATCCCCCGCTGGAACCCCAGGACGAAAGCCGGGCCACCTACGCCCCCAAGATCAGAAAGGAAGAGAGCCCCCTGGACTGGAGCCTTCCGGCCCGGGAGATCCACCGCCGGGTTCTGGGCCTTCAACCCTGGCCCTGCGCTTCCAGCGAGCTTCTGGGAAAGCGCCTCATTCTTCTTGGAGGGCGGCCCCTCCCCTTGCCGGAGGGGGCCAAAAAAGACGCCCGCCCGGGGACGATCCTGGAGGCCGGCAAGGAGGGCATGCTCGTGGCCGCCGGGGAGGGGGCCTACCTGGTGACCCGGCTGAAACCGGGAGGGAAGCGCGAGATGGAAGCCGCCGAGTTCGTCCGGGGAGCCAGGCTCCCCGAGGGGGCGGCCTTTTCCTGGAAGGGAAGGAGCGGGGAGAGGTGAGCAAGTCCAAGCCCCAGGCCGCTTCCTGGGCCCGGCGGGAGGCGCACCGGGTGCTCTGCGCCTGGAGCGGGAACGAAAGGCGCACCCAGCTCAGGCCCCTCCTGCAGAGGACCGCCGACAGGGCCGCTGTCCACCAGCGGGAAAAGGGCCTCTTCTGGCAGATCGTCCTGGGCGTGGTCCGCTCCTTCCGCCTCCTGGACGCCCTGATCAAGGCGTCGGCGAAAAAGGGGATGCCCGGCCCCGGGGCCCTGCGGCAGGCCCTGAGAATCGGCCTCTACCAGTTGCTCTACCTGGACCGGGTGCCCGCCCGGGCGGCGGTGGACCAGTCGGTGCGCCTCGTGGAGGGGCGCAAGGCCAAGGCCCTGGTGAACGCCATCCTCCGGCGGGCGGCGGACTCCATCGCCGAAGGCGGGGAAGTGGAAGACCCTCTTTCCCAGGTGGCCCTGCCCGGGGGCCGGCTCCTCTCTTTTCCCGAGCCCTTCCTTCCGGATCCGGAGAAGCGAAAACTCGCCTACATGGCGGTCTTCTACTCCTACCCGGATTTCCTGGTCCGCAAGTGGAACGCCCGGTGGGGAGAGGAGCGGACCCGGGAGCTCCTGGAGGCGGGAAACACCACGCCTCCCCTCAACTTGCGGGTCAATTCCCTGCGGGCCACGCCGGAGGAGGTGGCCGAAGCCCTGCGCGGGGAAGGGGTGGAAGGGATCCGGGAAGGGGCGCGGCCCGGCACCTTCCAGGTGGACTTCACGGGGAACCCGGCCCGCCTGGCGGTCCTCAAGAAGGGATGGGTGACGGTCCAGGACCAGGCGGCCATGCGTGCCGTGGAGGTCCTGGATCCCAAACCCGGCCAGCGGGTGCTGGACCTTTGCGCCGCCCCGGGGGGGAAGACCACCCAGGCGGCGGAACTCATGGGGGACAGGGGGGAGATCGTGGCCTGGGACATCGAGCCCCGTCGCCTGGAGCGGGTGGCCCGGGCCGTGGAGAGGCTGGGCCTGACTTCCGTGAAGGTGGCCCGGGGGGCCTCCCTGGAGGAAATCCTCGCCCGGGGCCCCTACGACAGGGTGCTGGCCGACGTGCCCTGCACGAGCACGGGGGTCCTGGCCCGGCGCCCCGAGGGGAGGTGGAAGCTCAAGGCCCAGGACTACAAGAAACTCCCCGCCATCCAGAGGGAGATCCTGGCCCAGGCGGCCCGGGCCGTGGCCCCCGGGGGTGTCCTGGTCTACTCCACCTGTTCCCTGGAAGAGGAGGAAAACGAGAGAGTCGTGGAAACCTTGGAGGGCTGGGAGATTATGCTCATGGAAACCACCCTTCCCCAGGCGGGGGTCCAGGACGGGTCCTTCGTGGCCCGCCTGGAGAAGAAGGAGTCTTCTTGAAGGGGTGGTGAAGGCTCGCGCTCTTTCCCGGAGGGGCCTCCCGGGGAGGAGGGGATCTTTTTTTTCCGGGAGGCCCGGCGAGGAAAGCATGGCGACGAGAAGAAGGAACGGGAACGGCGGTTCCTCCGCCCGCAGAAGCGGGCGCGGGCGCAGGTCCTCCTCCAGGAGAGGGGGATCTTCGGGGCTGGTCTGGCT
>CAYQBW010000135.1:0-7026 GCA_964415725.1 uncultured Planctomycetia bacterium | reverse complement strand
AAAGATGGGAAACGTGGCCCCTCTGGGGGAGGCGGCCCTCCAGATCCGGAAGGGAGGGCGGGCCCTGGTGCGGGAGGTGAAGAGCCTCTTTCCCGACCCGGAAGCCCTGGATTCCCAAGCCCTTCGGGAGGCCCTCCAGGAGGTGGAGGAGAGGATCGCCGGCGAGGACGTGGCCGGCGCCCTGGAGAGGTTGGAGGAAGGGTTGGCCCCCATCCTGGCCGGGCCGGGATCCCGCACCTCGAGGACCCGGTTCCGGTTTTCGCCGCGAAGGGCGCTGTTCCTGGTTCTTCTGGCCGGGATTCTCCTTTTGGCCTGGGTCCTCCTGCGGGTTTGAAAGTGTTTCGGCGATGTGGGAACCTTCCCGGGAAAACTCCACTTCAGCGGGGAATCACGCCCCTTGAGAGGAAACGTGAAGGAACGGAATGAACCCAGGACGCCGGAACCGGGAGGGGAACGCACTTCTTCCTCCAGGCCGGACCTGTCCCTTGTCATTCCTCTCTACAACGAGGCCGAGAACGTCCATCCCCTTCACGCGGCCTTGACCCATTCTCTCCAGGAACTGGGTTGGAGTTACGAGATCCTCTACGTGGACGACGGATCCTCCGACGGCACCTACCCGTATCTTCTGGATCTCTACAAGAGGGATCCCCATGTCACGGTGATCCGCCTGGGGAAGAATTTCGGCCAGACCCCGGCCATGGCGGCCGGTTTCGACCACGCCCGGGGAAGGATTCTTGTGACCATGGACGGGGATCTCCAGAACGATCCCGCCGACGTGGGGAGGCTGGTGAAGAAACTGGAACAGGGTTACGACGTGGTTTGCGGTTGGCGGAGGCGGCGCAAGGACGCCTTCTTTTTCCGGCTGTTGCCTTCCAAGCTCGCCAACCTTCTCATTTCCTGGATCACCGGGGTGGAGATCCACGATACGGGGTGCACCCTCAAGGCCTACCGGGACTGGGTGGTCCGGAACATGTCTCTCTATTCGGAGATGCACCGTTTCATTCCCGCCCTTGCCGCGGGTGTGGGGGCGAGGGTGACGGAGATCGGCGTGCGCCACCACCGGCGTCGCTACGGAGTCTCCAAGTATGGAATCATGCGGGTCTTCCGGGTGGTCCTGGATCTTCTGGTGGTGAAGATGATCGTGGCCTTCGCGGCCCACCCGATCCGCTGGTTCGCCCTCATGAGCCTTCCCTTCTTCTTTCTCGGGGGAGCCTTCTTCTTCCTGGGCCTGGTGTTCTTCTCCTTTCAGGGCAAGGGGGTTTACCCGGTCCTCCTGGAAAGGTGGGACCTGGGCTACATGACCTCGGCCCTTCTCCTGGCCATGACGGCCTCCAACCTCTTCCTTCTCGGTTTTCTTTCCGAGCTGGCCGTCAAGGCCTCCGGGTTCTTCAGGTGGAAAGCCTGGCGCGTGGAGGGGGCGAGATGACGGGCGTCGAGGTTTCGGCCCTTCTCCATGTCCATGACCCGGGCACGGACGTGGACCTCCTCTACCGGGCCTACAAGGAAGCCTTGGACAGGACGGGCAAGCGCTGGGAGATGCTCTTCGTCCTGGACGGTGTGGAGGAACCGGTTCTGGGGAAACTGAACTCCCTGAGGGAGCGGGACCGCCGGGTACGGATCCTGGCGCTCCACTCCTCCTTCGGGGAGTCCGTGGCCTTCGCCGCCGGAGCCGAGACGGCGGCGGGACAATACCTCCTCACCCTTCCCTCCTACCTGCAGATCGAGCCCATGGAGATCCTCACCCTGGTGGAGGAGCTGGAGAAGGGGGCTCACCTGGTGACTCCCTGGAGACACCCGAGAGTGGACCCCTGGATCAACCGCCTCCAGTCGATCCTGTTCAACTGGATCATCCGGCTGATCATCCACTCCGATTTCCACGATCTGAATTGCGGATTCAGGGGGATCAGGAAGGAGGTGCTCGAGGAGATCACTCTCTACGGGGACCTCTTCCGCTTTCTCCCTGTGATCGCGGCGCGCCAGGGTTTCCGGGTCAAGGAGGTCCGGGTCCGGCACAAGATGGAGCTCGGGAAGCGGGGTTTCTTCGGGCTGGGGGTCTACATCCGGCGTTTCCTGGACATCCTGGCGGTGCTCTTCCTTTCCAGGTTCACCCAGAAGCCCCTGCGGTTCTTCGGAATGATGGGATTCATCCTGATCTTGACCGGCCTCGGCCTGGCGGCGGAACCGGTCATCCGGAAACTCCTGGGCCAGGGATCCCTCCAGGACCGCCCTCTCTTTCTGGTGGGCGTGGCGGTTTTCACCTTCGGCGTGCAGCTCATCGGGTTCGGCCTGGTGGGGGAGATCATCATTTTCACCCAGTCCAAGCACATGAGGGAGTACAAGGTGGACCAGATCCTGGAGGCCCGGGACCCGGCGGAGGCGGAGGAGAAACTTCCCCACGCCCCGGAGGTGGAGGTGATGGACCGCGGGGAGCCGGCGGGGCTCCTGGTCCGGGGGCTCTCCGCCGGGGAAGACGCCCGCTGGGACCGCTACGTCCGGGCCCACCCGCGGGGAACACCTTTCCATCTGAGCGGATGGAGACGGGTGGTCTGGGAGACCTTCGGCCATGATCCTCTCTACCTCCTTGCCGAGGAAGGCACGCTCATCCGGGGGGTCCTGCCGGTCTTCAGGGCCACGTGTTTCGCTGAAGGCTTCCGGAGGATGAAGGTGCATCTTTCCGTTCCCTACGGGGTATACGGGGGGATCCTCGCCGACGACGAGGAAGTGGAGCGGACTCTCTTGAAGGATGCCTGCCGCCGGGCCGAGGCCGAGGGGGTGGGATACCTGGAGCTCCGGGACAAGGAGGACAGGGGATACGACCTGCCCGGCTCGGACCTCTACGTGGGGTTCATCGGGGACCTCCCCGAGAAGCCGGAGGAATGCCTGGGCCGGATCCCCAGGAAGGCCCGGGCCGAGGTCCGGAAAGGAAGGGACAGGAACGGACTGGTCTTCCGGGAGGGACTGGAGATGAAGGAGTTCCACCGCCTCTTCGCGGTGAACAAGAGGCACCTGGGGACTCCTCCCCTTCCCAGGCGCTATTTCGAGGCCCTCCAGGAAGAGTTCGGGGAAAGCGTCTACCTCCACGCCGTCTCCACCCCGGAGGGGCGGGTGGCCGGGACGGTGCTTTCCTTCGCGTGGAGGGACACCCTGATGCCCTATTACTCGGGATCGGTCAAGGAGCTGGACAGGCTCGGAGTGAACAACTTCATGTACTGGGCCCTGATGAGATGGGGGGTGGAGAAGGGATTTCGGAAGTTCGATTTCGGCAGGAGCCGGAAGGACAGCGGGTCCTACCACTTCAAGAGGCACATGGGCTTCGAGCCCTTTCCCCTGCGTTACCAGTTCTACCTGGTCCGCTCCAAGAGCGTCCCCGCGTTCCATCCGGGAAACCCGGAGACACGGAAAGCCCGGAAGATCTGGTCCATGATGCCCATGGCCCTCGCCGTCCCCCTGGGGGGGATCCTCTCCAAGTACCTGCCTTGAATCCCGGCTTGGACGCAGTGACGGTTACGACAAAAGTCCCGGACCCTCGAAAATCCTCAAAAAATCGTGACCTTCCCCCAGGTAGAGAAGTTTAGTAGCCCCCGCCGGAACGAGGCCGGATCGGAGATCCGGACTCGTGACGTCGGGGGGCCAGTTCCGAAGCAGCCACCAAATCACAAACTCGACAAGACTTTTGTCGCGTCTGTCATGCAGTGGGCCGAAAAGACGGCCGGGACGCCGGCCGGGGCCCCCGCCTCCTTCCACCCGGACTTTCCCGCGCCTAGAGGAAGCGGACGATGGAAATGGAGATGTCGTCCTCCTGGCGGGTGGTCCCGGTGAAGGCGTGGAAGCTCTTCAGAATCCACTCCCTCAGGTGGTCGGCCCCTTCCTTCCCGTGGGCCCGGATACAGCCCTTGAGCCTTCCTTCGCCGAAGAAGGCCTTTCCCGACGGGTCGGTCGCTTCCACGAGGCCGTCGGTATACATGACCAGGACGTCACCCGGACCTGCTTCGTGTTCGCTCGTCTCGTATTCGGCGGACGGGAACAGGCCCAGGGGAGGCCCGGAGGCTTCCAAGTCCAGGAATTCGTCCTCCGCCGGGCGGTAGAGGAGGACAGGGTTGTGTCCCGCGCTGGCGAAGAGGAATCTCCTGCCGTCCTTCGAGAGCCTGACCAGGGCGGCCGTCACGAACATCCCCGTGTCGGCCACTTCCGAGATCACCGTCCGGTTCAGCTGGGTGAGGAGAAATCCGGGATCCAGGTACGAGGCCTTCTCCCTGAACGTCGCCCTGAAGGAACTCATCAAGAGGGCGGAGTTGAGGCCGTGGCCCGAAACGTCCGCGATGACCGTGTTGATGTCCCCTTCCGGCGAGGGAATGATGTCCAGGTAGTCTCCTCCCACGAATTGGGCCGCCACGGAAGTCCAGGAGAACTGGTAGTTCCAATTGTCCGGGGCTTCCCGGGGGAGGAGTTGTTTCTGGATGACCGATGCCACCTGGAGCTGGGTCTGGAAATTCTGGTTCCGGACGGCTTGTTCCTCCATGGCCCAGCGGTGGAAGATGGCCGCTCCCAGCTCCAGGAGCCTGCGAAGGCTCTCCATCTCCAGGCTCATCCCCCCTCCCAGGTCCTTGATGTTCAGCAGGACGCACACTCCCACGTCCAGCCCGTTGTACGAGAGAGGGGAGACCACCAGGTTTTCCAAGGCCAGGGGCAGCATTTCCGTGTCCAGCCCCCCGAGGATCTCTTTTTGTCCTTTCCTCGAGAAGAAGGAGAGTTTTCCCTCCCTCAAGGTGACCTGGGGAAGCCAGGTTCCGTCGGGATACCTCAAGTTTTCCAGGATCTCCTCGGGCACCCCCAGGTTGTGCTCCAGGATCAACCGGGTTTCCTGGTCTCCCGCCTCCTCCAGGAGGTAGATCGCCCCTCCGTCGGCTCCCACCATGGAGAGGCAGATGTCGAGAAAGCTCGCCCCCGCCGCCTCCTTGTTCTTTTCCTTGAAGAGGTAGATCCCCATTTCCAGGGTCTGGAGACTCATGGAATAGACCTGGGTGGTTCGGGCGGTCTCCTCGTTCAGCTTCAGGTTCACGAGGGCCGTAGTGTAGTGGGCCAGGAAGTCCCGGAGGTTTTCTTCCAGCCATGGCTGAGGGGGGGCTTCCAGGAGGGCGATTCCCACCTCCGCCAGGTCGTACATCAAGGGAAGGGAGACCCATCCTCTCCCCTCCAGGTCCGCCTCTTTGAGGAGATCCCCGGGGCGGAATCCCAGCGCGTTTCCGGCGGTTACCTCGACCTGGTAGGATTCTTCCTCCTCCCCAACCAGGAGGATCGCCATGTCCAGCCCCGGGAAGTAGGCCTCCAGCTGCTTTTCCGCTTCTTCCCGCAGTTCTTCCAGGGTCCGGGGCTTGTGGAGAAACAAGAGGTTGGGTTTTTCCGGGGGAGGTTCCTTTCCTGGAGCATTGATACGCTCACCAGGAAAATGGGAAAGGGACAGGGCTTCTTCCCGCCTTCCGCTCCCCGTCATGGCTTCCTTACCCTCCTCCCAGGTTGGAGAGGCTCGAGATGGCCGCCTCCATGGCGTCCCGCATTTCCTCCTGGGCGTCCTCCCAGGCCACGTCGTCCATCCCGAGGAGATCCAGGTCCTGCTGGTATTCCGGGTCCTCCTCCCAGTTGTCCCCGGTTTCCTTCTTGCCCAGGCCCAGCTGGTGGGCGAAGTGGTTGGAGAGCCGCACGGTCGAGACGGTTTCCTGGTTTTCCCCGGGTTTGGGGAAGGCGTGATGGGTGGCCACGACTTCTTTCACAAGGGGTGTGAGGTTCCATTTCTGCGCGAGCTTTTCCCCGGCTTCCTGGTGGTCGATCCCCAGAAGGGCCTTTTCGGCTTCGATCAAGGGGACGCCCCGGCCCAGGACGTCCTTTCCCAGCCGGGAGATGTAGGGACTGAGGAGGATCTTGCCGATGTCGTGAAGAAGGCCGGCCACGAAGGCTTCTTCCCTGGTTTCCGATCCTTTTCCGAGAAACTTGGACAACGTGCGGGCCCCGGAGGCGACGGCCAGGGAATGAGTCCAGAGGCCCTTCCCCTCGAACCCGTAACAAGCGAAGTCCTGCTCGAGATACGGCGCCGTGGACGCCGCAAGGACCAGGCCCCGAAGGCTCCGGAAACCGAGGACGAGGACGGCTTCCTTGATGGACGTGATCTGGCGGGCCATTCCGTAGAAGGGGGAGTTCACCACCCGGAGCATGCGGGCCACCAGGGTGGTGTCCTTCCGCAGGAGTTTCTCGAATTCCGAGAGATCCGCTCCCCCGTCATTGAGGAGGCTGAGGATCTTCATGACGATGTCCGGAAGGGAGGGCATGAGGTCGCTTTTCTGGAGAACTTCCCTCCTGGTTCTCTCTCGGAAAGCGAGCTGGTCGAACACTTTTTGCGCCATGGACGTATTCCTGTTGGAAGAAGTAAGGAAAGAACCGTTCCTCCCGGGCCCTCGGACACGGGAGCGGGCCGGCTCCACCCCGGAGCCTCCCGTTCTGGAAAAACCATCGGCCTGAGGCCCGGGGGACTTGAAGGGACGGTCCGGGAAACCCGGAATGCCTCATCCCATGGGGCCTTGAGTTCGCCGGGTCCCGGGCCGGCCGGCAATTACTTGGAGGATTCCTTCGGGAAGAGGCGGACGAAGAGCTTCCGGGGGAAGATCCCTGATTCGAACTGGAAGGGGAGGAGGAAATCCTCGGCGGTCCACCAGAGCGGGAAGAGAACGGGAGAGTATTCCGCCGCCGCCGTGGAGGGCCGGCTCATCTCAAGGGAGGTGAGCCTGTGGAGGACGCGCTTTTCCGGCTCGTAGCCTTTCTTGCGGATCTCCAGGGTGCGTTTTCCGGCCAGCACGGAGAGATCCAGGTCGCAGGGAGTGAAACGGCCCGTGGGCCTTCCGTCCAGGTAGATCTCCGCGCCCGAGGGTTCCGAGAAGACCGCCACCTTTCCATGGATGGAGGGGTTGACGCATCCTCCCAGCAGGAGGGCCGGAACAAGGAGGAAGGCCGCGCCGCGCATGGGATCAGTTCGCCCGG
>CAYQBW010000134.1:3814-7115 GCA_964415725.1 uncultured Planctomycetia bacterium | reverse complement strand
GGCCTCGGCCGAAGGGGCCTCGATGATCACCTACTCCTGCGACGGCGAATTCCATCCCCACCTCTCCTACACGCCCGCCGCCGACCACGGCCCGGGCGAGTTCTACGAGATCCGCCGGGGCGGCAAGGTGATCGCCCGGATCCCCCAGCCTCCCCACACCTGGGCGGTGGTGGGGCTGATGAACGAGCACCAGCTCGCCATCGGCGAGACCACCTTCGACGGAAGGCCCGAGCTTCAAAACCCCAAGGGCGCCCTCCACTACTGGACCCTGATGCGCCTCGCCCTCCAGAGGGCCCGGACCGCCCGGGAAGCGGTCCATGTCATCACGGACCTGGCTGAAAAGTACGGCTACGCCTCCACGGGGGAGTCCATCTCCATCGCCGACCCCGACGAGGTCTGGCTCCTGGAGATCATCGGGCCCGGCCCGGGAGGGAAGGGCGCCATATGGGTGGCCCGGAAGATCCCCGACGGCTACGTCTGCTGCCACGCCAACAAGTCCCGGATCGGCGAATTCCCCCTGGACAAGCCCGGGGAGTGCCTCTACTCCAGGAACGTGATCTCCTTCGCCGTAAAGAAGGGCTGGTACGACCCCAAGGCGGGCAAGCCTTTCCGCTTCTGCGACGTCTACTGCCCGGCGACGCCGGAGAAACTCCGGTATACTGCCACCCGGGTCTGGTCCATCCTCAGGCGCGTGGCCCCTTCGCTCCACCTTTCCCCAGACTACCACCGGGGCGTAAAGGGCGCCGAGCCCTACCCCCTCTGGGTGAAACCCGACAAGAAGCTCACCCTCCACGACGTGATGCAGCTCATGCGGGACCACTACGAAGGCACCCCCTACGACATGCGCAAGGGCATCACCGCCGGCCCCTTCGGCTGTCCCAACCGGTGGCGGCCCATCTCCTGGAAGGTGGACGGCAAGCCGGGCTTCTGGGAGCGGCCCATCTCGGATCACAGGACGGGCTACTCCATCGTGGCCCAGTGCCGCTCCCGGCTCCCCGACCCGGTCGGGGGCGTCCTCTGGTACGGCGTGGACGACACCTACACCACCTGCTACATCCCCCTCTACTGTTGCATCGACCAGGTGCCTCCCTCTTACGCCCGGGGCTCCCTCCAGAAGTTCACCTGGGACAGCGCCTGGTGGGTCTTCAACTTCGTGGCCAACTTCGCCTGTCTCAAGTATTCCTACATGATCCGGGACATCCGGAAAGTCCAGGCCGACCTGGAAGGAAACCTCATCGCCCTCCAGCCCGCCGTGGACCAGACCGCCCTGGCCCTCTACAAGACCGACCCGGCTCTCATGCGCCGCTACCTCACCGACTACTGCGTCACCCACGGCGAACTCGTCGTCCGCCGCTGGAAGGAACTCGGCGAATACCTGATCTGCAAATATAACGACGGCTTCGTCAAGGACGAAAACGGCCGCCCCCGACCCGTCGGCTACCCGGCTCCCTGGCTCCGCAAAGTCCTCCAGCTCTCCTCCCGCATCCAGACCAGCCTCCGCCTGGCGGAGCAGAAGGAAAACATGGAAAAAAAGAAAGAATAGCCCCCCTTCCGGCGGGCCCGCCCCATGGGAGGAGACGTGGCCCGCGAGGCGATCAAATCCGGATAAATATTTTTCTCTTGTACAGCCAGTACGTGATGTACCAAAAAAGAAACCAGACGATCCCGTTCACCACCGTCATGGAGGCGTTCTTCCCCAGCCACCCGAACAGGGCCATGGCGAAAGGAAAGACGATCTTCCGGAGAAAGGGCCCGCCCCCCACGTGGGCGAAGAGGTAGATGAAGAGGGGGTTCATCCCGACCACGGCGAAGGCCAGGGTCCACCGCCGGGAACGGACGATCTCGACGAGCCAGTAGAGGAAGGCCATGGCCAGAAGGGTCCATCCGCCGCTCACCAGCACGAAGGAGCTCGTGGCGATCCTCTTGATGATGGGGGTCCAAAGGGCCAGGACGTATCCGGCGGCCAGGCCGGCCAGGCCGAAGCCCAAAAGGATCGCCGCCTTTCTCTTCCCCTCCCTGTGGCTCAACAAGAGTTTCCCCACAAGAACCCCCCAGATGGTATGGGCCGCCGTGGGGACGGCATTGAAGGAGACCCAGTGCCCGGCCAGGTCGGCGCCGCCATACTGGAGATCCAGCCAGGTTCCGAAGTTGTGGTTGGGAGTGAAGGGATGGTCGAATCCCTTTACGGGAAAGGTCCTGTAGAGAATCTCCGTGAGAGCCAGCAACCCAAGGGAGAAGAGGACCTGGGTGGAGACCTTCCTTTCCATGAGGAGGTAGGCCACGAAGTAGGTGAAAGAGAGCTGGGCCAGGACGTTCTGGAAGCGGAAGACGATCTTTCCCGGGGCGATGCAATAGAGGGCCCACCCAAACAGCAAGAGCAGGAAGGACCGCTTCAACACGTGGCGGAAGATGTCCTTCGGCTCCGCCCCGGCGGCCCGGCGCCGGGCGAAGGAGAAGGGCATGGCCACGCCCACGATGAACATGAAAAAGGGCTGGACCAGGTCCCAGAAGTGCAACCCCGCCCACCGGGCGTGATGAAACTGCATGGGCAGAAAATGGAGGGGATGCCCCCGGGGAAACAGGACAGCCATGCTCGCCCAGAACCCCGAAAATTCCCCGACCAGCAACAGCATCGTCAGCCCCCGAAAGACATCGAGGGACAACAACCGGCCGGAGCCGACCTTATCCTGCGCTGGGTTGTCCATGGCGGCGGCCAAAAAATCGGCTGGAAGACCAAGGCCCATCCCCCTCCCCCTCGCCGGCGGCCGGGAATCATAGGTTCAGGAGAGGGCCCTTGTCGAATATTTGCCCCCTTCCCACGATAGAGGAAGGTTTCTCCCGCTCCTTGGAAAGTTTATCCCTTCTCGGAAAGGAGGAAACCATGCGATCCGCCGCCCGCGCCCTTCTCGCTCCCTTCTTTTTGCTCCTCTCCTTCCCGATCCCGGCGGCCCGGTCCCAGGAAATCCCAGGGATCGTCCCCAGGGGGACCTGGCTCTGCGCCCGGGCGGCCTCCCTGGAACGGCTCGACGCCGTGGAGGAGGCCGTCAACCGCCTCCGCCCCTGGAAGAAGAAGCCCATCCTCTCCCTGGGGTCCCGCCTGCGTAAGGTTCACACCCTGGAGGGAGTGAACCGGAAAAAGCCCCTCTTCCTTTTCCGCTGCAGCCACGCCCGCAGAAGAGGCATGGACGCCTGGTTCGCCCTGCCCGTCTCCTCGAGAGAGGCCTTTCTGAAGGGCCTGAAATTCCAGGTCCGGCCCGCCTGGGCGGGAAGCTTCGCTTTCATCCCCGCCGGGCCCCGGGGG
>CAYQBW010000134.1:0-3804 GCA_964415725.1 uncultured Planctomycetia bacterium | reverse complement strand
GGCCAGGTCTCCCGGGGGAGCCGGACCTTTCCCGGACCGGAAACGCGGACCTTGGCTCCTCTCCCCCCGGGAGACCTGGCCCTGCGCGTCCTGGTGCGGAAGGGCCTGAAGGCAAACCCCTACATCTCCGTCCGCATGATCGACGGCGGGATGATGATTCTCACCATCATGGGAGGATTCCGGCCCAAGTCCTTCACCGGCTCCGCCGCCTTCCTCGCGGGCCTGGATTACACCCTCCATCGCATCGAGCGCCTGGACCTCTCCTTCTCCCTCCGGAAAAACGGCTTGGGGATCCTTTCCCTCCACATCTCTCCCAAGAAAAAGAGCGCCTTCGGCCCCTTCCTGCGGGGCCTTTGGCCGGACCATGGGAACCTCCCCCTTCCCGGCCGGCCCTTGGCCTGGCACGTGTGGGGGGGACGGCCCTCCGCCTGGCCGCCCTTGGCCCTTTGGCTCTCCTGGAAAGGCGCCAAGGCCCTCTGGGACTCTCCCTACCGGGAAACCCCCTTCCCTGGGATCTTCTCCAATCGCCTGCTCCTGGCCCTCTACCGGGAAGACACGGGGCGGCCGGGCCTCCTTCTCGCCAAACACGTGCGAAGCCCCAAGTCCCTGTCCCCTTGCCTGGCGGACAAGAACCGCTTCCGGGACCTCCTGGCTTTCCTGGGCGGCACCCTCACCCACTCCTGGCTTCGCTTTGGATCCATGGAAAGAGTAAATATCAGGAAGTTCAACCAAGTCCGAAAAGAACGGGAAAAGACCCTCCTCGAGTACCTGGGGACCATGGAGTTCCAACCCCAGGCATTCAAGGTGAAGGGCCTCCCCGTCTCTTCCTTCCGCCTGGACCTGGGAAAGATGCCTTCCTCCCTGGAAAAACTTCTCTCCCAGCCGGCGTCCCTCTTCCGGAAATTCGCAAAGGATGGGATCCTCCAAGGCTGGACCGCCCTGTCCCACGATTCCCTCCTCCTCTACCTGGGAAGCAGGGAAGGCGCCCAGAAGGTCTTCCGGGAGGCCGCGGAAAAACCCCGGCCTCTTCCCGCATTCGCCGGAAGCAAGATCTGGGCCGGGTCCTGGAGACTCGGCGAAGCGGGTTCCCTTCTTTTCCTTCCCCCTGAAAAGGCTGAAAAAAACACCGGCCCTTCCCTCCCGCCGGCGGAGATCCGTTTCTCCCTGGGCCCCGAGGGGGACGGCCTGGGCGGCAGAGCCGAGGCGTCTTTGCCGGAGCTGGAAAAAGTCCTTCCAGCCCTGCAGGAGGCACTTTCCGCGAAAAAACAGGGCCGGTAGGCTTTTTATCTTCGAAAGTACGGATACGGCTCGACCCGGCATTCGCCTGCGAGTCTTCCTGGAAAACCCGGCGGCCCGAGGCGCCTCCTAGGGTTTTTCCGGCCAGTCGTCGGAGCGGAAGGAGGAGACGGGGAGTTCGTTGACGCCGAAGAGGGTCCCCACGCACCAGTTGTGGAAACAGTAGCGGACGGCCACGGGTTTCTCGACCTCCTTGGACCAGACCAGGACGGCCCGGGCCCGGTCCGCGAGCCTTGCCTGGGCCGGGTGGAAGACCTTGTCCTCGCCGGCCAGCTCGAAGCCCTTCAGCTCGCCCCCTTTGACCAGAAGGCCGTTGCCAAGGCGTTCGAACCGGACCAGCACGCGCCCGTTCTTCTGGACCTCGATCCCCTTGTATACCGGGGCCGTGTAGCCGATGCCCTCCATGCCGTAAGCCTTGGCCAGGGCCCAGAAGGCCAGCCTCGTCCCGGCCAGGCGCTTGAGCCTGGGGTGGATGCAGTTCTTCTCCCCCATGTCCAGGAGCACGGCCATCCCCGTCCCCGGCACGGTGAGCATGGTCTTGAGCTGGGCTTCTCTCAGAAGGGCCGACCCGACCGCTTCGGGCGCCCCGTATGAGTAAGGCGCGATCTGGGCGAAGAAGAAGGGCAGGTCCGGGTCGCCCCAGCGCTCCCGCCAGTCCTGGATCATGGCCGGGAAGAGGCGGGCGTAGAGCTCCGGTTCCCGGCGGTTGGACTCCCCCTGGTACCAGATCACGCCTTTTACCTTGTAGGGGATCAAGGGGTGGACCATGGCGTTGAAGATGGCCGTGGGCGCGTTGGACCAGATCTTCTTCCGCCTCAAGGCGGGCGACAGGTCCACGCCCTTGACGGTCTTGAGTTTTTCCAAGCTCGTCCAGGCTTCGGCCCTGGTGCCTCCCCAGGCCGTGTGGATCAGGCCCACGGGAACACCCAGGGCCTTCCTGAGAAACTTTCCGAAGAACCAGCCCGTGGCGGAAAACCGGGCCGCCGAGGCAGGATCGGCAGGGGTCCAGGTCCCCTCGCAATCCTTTTGGGGGTCGTAGCTGAGCGCCTTTTTCACCTTGAAGAGCCTGAGTCCCGAAGTCGCCGCCGTTGCGATCTCCTCGTTGCCTCCCTCCACAGGCTGGCCCCGGTATCCCGAAAGGGTCTGGTCCATGTTGGACTGGCCCGAGCAGATCCAGACCTCTCCCAGGAGCACATCCTTGAAGACCACCTGGTTGTGGCCCCGAAGGGTCACCGTATAAGGACCCCCGGCCCCGGACGTCCGGACCAGGGCCTTCCACTTCCCGTCCCTGCCGGCTTGGACCGTCACGGGCTCCGCCCTCCACCCGGGGACCACCGTCACCGTCTCGCCCGGCGAGGCCCACCCCCAGAAAGGAACCTGGGCGTTCCTCTGGAGGACCATGTGGTCCGAGAAGATCGCCGGAAGTTTCACATCCGCTCGGGCGGGGGAAATGAAGACCGAAGCCATGGCCGGGAGAAGAAGGAAGGAGAGGGCTCGTTTCACGGCTTTTCCTCCTTGGGGAAAAAGGACCGACAAAGAATGGGGGGCGGGAGAAGGTAGAACAGGTTTCCTCCAGGATTCAAGGGCGTTAGCCTTGGCCCCTTCCGGCATCCCCACAGGAAAAAACGGAGGTTTCCCATGAAAGGACGCCCGATGGGCCTGCTCCCTTGGCTCGGCATCCTCCTTCTTTGGTCCTGCGCGGCCCCGGGCGGGCCCAAGGCCCACCCATGGAGGGAAAGACCAGGAGTCCCCGGTGTTTCCTCCCAGGAGGCAGGCCGCGCTCTCCTCCCGGCCGGGGCCGCCTCCAAGCCCAAGGTCTACCGGGAGCGGATCGAGTGGATCCGGGCCTGGATCCCCGACGCACACCACGACCTCCTGCCCCGGGTCCTCCTGGTGGGGGACTCCATCACCCAGGGCTACTACGGGCGGGTGGCGAAGCTTCTCTCCGGCAAGGCCTACGTGGGGAGCCTCACTACCTCGCTCAGCGTCTGCGACCCCAAGTTCGTGGACGTCCTGAAGCCCATCCTGGAGAGTTTCCGGTTTTGCGTCATCCATTTCAACAACGGCATCCACGGACCGGACTACTCCCTGGAGGCCTACCGCAGGGGCCTGGACAAGGCATTCCGGTTCCTCCTGAAAGAAGGAAAGGGCGCAAAAATCGTCTGGGCCTCCACCACGCCCGTCCGCTTCCGCCCGGCCAACCAGGAGCGCAACGCCCAGATCCAGGCCCGCAACCGGGTCGCCCTGGAACTGGCCCAAAAATACAACCTGCCCGTGGACGACCTCTACGCCCTCTCCAAGGACCTCGATTCCCTCCACAGGGACGACTACCACTACAAACCCAAGGCCATCCAGGCCCAGGCCCGGGCCGTGGCCCGCTTCCTGGAAGGGTTTCTTCCAAAAAAGAAATGATCCCGGCCATCGGGCCGGACCCATCGGAATTTTGGGGCTCCTTCGCGGGACGACCGTCGGGACGGCGCGTTGCGCCGTCCCTCGGGCGTCCCCTAC
>CAYQBW010000133.1:3379-7119 GCA_964415725.1 uncultured Planctomycetia bacterium | reverse complement strand
ACCCTGGAAGGGTTCGCCTCGTCCCTGGGGGATCCCTCGGGCAGGGCCGGTTTCCTGATCCTCTCCCGCCTGGCGGCTCCGGGCCACTACTGGGCGGCCTCCTGGCCCGTCGCGGAGACGGCCGCCGGATTCCTTCCCTCCGCCTGGGGATACCTGGTTCTCCGCAAAAAATCCGGCCCGCCCGGGCTGACGCGGATCCTCGGGGCTTCCACCCTCTTCTTCCTTTGCGTCTACCTGGTCCAGCTGGCCGGCTCGGGCCTCGCGGCCCGGCTCTTCTTCTGGCGGGTCTTCCCTTACGTGCAGGTCCTGGGTTTTTTCGTCCTGGCCCGGGAGGCCCTGGAGGACAAGGAGCGGCCGGGCTGGGTCCTGGGTTTCTTCCTGGCCGCGGCGGTCCTCTACCTTTTGCGGGACCTCCTTCCCGGGAGGCCCCCCCGGCCCGCCTTTCCCAGGATCCTCATTCTTGGGGCGGGGGTCTTTCTCCTGGGATGGACCTGGAGGAGAGGAAGGCTTGGGCCCTGGAAGAGGGAGACTCCTCTTGGGGCGGTCCTTTTCCTTCTGGGGGCTTTGGCCTTCTCCTGGTGCGGAGTCTATCTCCAGAGGGGATACGGCCTGCCCAGGGTGGACGTGATGGGAAGGGACCCTCTCTGCGCCTGGTTCCGGGAGAAGACCGAGCCCGGCGCCGTGGTCCTGGCGCCGCCCTCTCTCGGGAGGTTCAGGCTCCTGGCCCGCCGCGCCGTGCCCGTCACCTTCGGGCAGTTCCCCCTGGGCAAGGGAAGGGAGATGGCGGAATGGAAAAGGCGGCTGGAGCGGGTGGTGGGGGTAAAGGACCTCTTTTCCCTGGAGGGGCCGGGGAACACGGAGGAGAGGGTGGAAAGGGCCTACTTCTCCCTGGACCCGGACAAGGCGGCCCGGGCCATGAAGGAGTTCGGCGCTTCTTATTTCGTCACCCGAAAAGGAGCGAAGAACCTGGACGCCTTCGTCAAGGACCCCCGTTTCCGGATCGTCCACCAGGAAGGCCCCTGGCTGGTCTTTCATTTCCGGTAGGCCTCCGGAGGGGACCTTCCGGGGCCATGGACTTTTTCTTTTTTGAAGTGGACAATAGGGCCCTTGTGAGGAGTAAAGAAATGAACCGGTGGAAAGACTGGTGGAACCAGGCTTCGAAAGACCTGGAGCACGCGAAGAAATCCCTCCAGGCGGGGGACCTGGAGTGGGCCGCCTTCGCCGCCCAGCAAGGGGCCGAGAAGGCCGTGAATGCGCTCATCCTCTCCTTTGGCGGGGAGGCCCGAAGAGATACAGTAAATGGCCTTCTCCGGAAACTTTCCACTTGGGTTGTGATCCCTGCGGAAGTCCGTGAAGCCGCAAGAAGGCTGGACCAGGATTATCTTCCCGAGCGTTACCCGGACGGCTTGACATATATTTTCTGGAACGAGGATTTGTATACCAACAAGATGGGCGAAGGAGCCCTCCGGGACGCGGAGATGGTTCTGACGTTTTGCGGGAGCCGTATACCTGGACAAAAAGAAGAGGATTGATGAAATCCAGGTAAAAGGATACCAGAAATGTTGGGAGCCTCGTGCGGCAGGGGGCGGGAGGCCGGGAGGCGTTGCATGCGGAAAGGGTTCCTATTGGGGGTTCCGCGCCTTTTTGTTTCGGGCGATGGCTTCCCGGACCTTGGTGAGCCAACCGGCCAGGGCCTTCCGGGACGCCGGGTCCTCCAGGAAGGCACCTTCGGGCGGAGGGGGAAGGTGCAAGGTTTTTCCCTTCTCCTCGAACCATCCCTTCACCTGGGCCCGAAGGAGTTCCTCCAGCTTTTCCTTTTCCGAGGGGGAGGCCCCGGCGTATCTCTCCGCCAGGGCCTGGAGGGCGCGGCGGGGAGCGGAGAGGAGGAGGAAGTGGAGGCCTGCTTCGGACCAGTCGTAGGAGTTTTTCTCCTTTCTCTTTCCTTCCAGGTAGGGAAGCCAGCACCTCCAGGCCTTCTTGAACCAGGAGTCCTTCATCGCGACTCCGTAGGTTCCAAGCATCCCGGCGCAGAAGAGGCAGAGGGAAGGGATCCCGGGAGGGGAGTCCAGCTTTTTCCGCATCCAGGCGAGGGCGGTCTCCGGGAAGAGTCCTCCCGACTTGAACCAGAGATCCGGAATCAACGAGGGAATATTCCGGGGATGGGCGGCGCAGTAGGCCTCCACGGCCTTCATCCCTGAAGGCGCTCCCGAGAGGAAGAGGCGGACGACCTCCCAGGTGAAGAGGGGGCGGTCTTTTTCCAGTCCCGGGAGCCACTTGCGGATCACCTCCTCGGCCAGTTCCTCCCTCTCGGGCGAAGAAAAGAGCGTGCTCCCCGTCAAGGGCGGCGGGCCCAGGAATTTCGACAGGAAAAAGGACATGTCCCGGGTGTTCCATTTCCGCCGCATGTGGATGCAGGCGCGGATCACCTTCTTGGCTCCCTCCGGATCCTTTTCGCTGTAGTGCCGGAGGAAATCGTTGCAGGAAAATCCTTCCCGGAGGGAGGCCCGGACCACGGCCCAGGCGGTCTTCCCCCAGTCCGTTTCGGGGATAGGATCCAGTGTTACTTTCCCCGTCCAGAGGACCTCGAGAGCGGCGGTGAGGGCGGGGATCCCGCCGAGCTTCTCCAGGGCGCCGGAGAGGACGAGGCGCTTCTTTTTCTGGACTTCTTTGCGGGCCCTGGCCAGGAACTCCTCCAGGAGGCCCGCCGCTTTCTCCTCGTCCATTCCCTGTGCCCGGAGCGCCGTGAGGAGAAGAAGGGCGTTCTTCGAGGAGAAGGCCTCTTCCAAGGGGTCTTTGTTCGGCCCCCTTTCCGGGGGAGCGTTTCCAAAGACCTTCCCCGCCCCGGGCCTGGATTCCAGGATCCGGCGCCAGGTGGAGTCGTTCATGGGGACTCCGGGAGGGAGGACGAACTCCCGGAAATCCAGGAGGCCGCCGGCGGCGAGGCGCCATTTCTTCCCGCACCGGACGAGGGCGTAGAAGATCCTGGGGCAGGCCGTGGCGGCGTAGAGGGTGACCTCCGGTCTTGGGGCGGAATCTTTTCGCAGGCCCCACAGCCGGGCCGCGGGCACGGCGAAGGCGTGGGGCGTTTCCCCCGTGATGTCGGATGTGAAATATGGAGTGGGGTAAAAGGCCTCCCAGAAATGGGAGAAAGATTTTCTTTCTTCCCGGGTCCAGGGAATCCCGGCGCTCTGTTTCTTCCTCAGGGCCTTCATCCTTCCGATCCAGAAGGAGAGTTTCTTCAGGATTTTTCCCTCCCGGGAATCGGGAGGGGTCCGGGAGCGGAGGAATTCCGCCAGATCCTCCAGCCTCTCCAGCTCGGGAAGGGTGGCGGCCACGTATCCCGAGGGTTCTCCGCTGGAACATCCGATCAACCCGTATCCCAGCCGCAGGCCCGGGCCGGCGGCCCGGCGCCAGAGAGTCCAGGCGGCCAGGGCCGTCTCCGCCCTTCTCCGGGCCCAGGCCGGGGTGTGCCAGAACCACTCGGGGTTGGGGTCCGGCCCGGGGGCCTGGCGGTCCAGGGCGGAAAAGAGCTTCCAGAAAAGGAGAGGGGCCGAAGGTGGAAGAGAAAAGGTCCGGTTCAGGTGGCTCTCGATCTTCTTCCAATCCACCCCCTTGGGGACGGCCGGGCCGGGCGCCCAAGGGGTTCCCGTGGGGAAGGTGAGTTCGTAGGTTCGCCAGGCCCTCCGGGCCTCCTCGTTCCCGCCGGCCCAGGCGATCCAGAGAGCGGAAGGGTGGACAGG
>CAYQBW010000133.1:0-3369 GCA_964415725.1 uncultured Planctomycetia bacterium | reverse complement strand
CCGGGCGACCAGGCCGCCCCCTCCAGGAGGAGGCCTTTTTGTTTCCGGCAGATCTCTGCGTATGTCTCCCCCGTAATCAGGGGATTCGCGCGGACCAGGGAGGGGTCGGCGACCCTGGGCCCGGGAAGAGAATCCAGGATCTTTTGGGCCCGGAGGAACGCGGCCCGGGATCCCATGACCTTCGAGATTCCCCCCGCCTCTTTCAAGGCCCGGGCGTAGGCGTCCAGGTCCAGGTTGTCCAAGGGGCCTTCGAAGGCCTTTTCCTCTTTTCTGTATTCCTTCCACTCCCGGGGCGCCGTAGCGGCCAGGAGGAAGGCGGCCCTGGTCTCCCTGGGAGAGGCCAGGAGAAGGGGGACCCTTCCCAGCCAGGCCTTCATGGAGGCCAATCTTCTCCAGGAGGCCCCGGGCGGGCCTTTTTCCCCTTCCAGGGCGCGCAGGATTCCGTAATCGATGGGCCTCCCCATGAGAGGGGAGAGGGCGGGCCCTCTGCCGTGCCGGATCCTTTCGATTTCGGCGGAAACGTCCGGGAGGTCCGCCGGGGCCTTTCCTCCAAGGACGCCCAGGCATACGCGGAGGATCTTTTCCCCGAGAAGGGCCTCCTCGGACCAGGGGCTTTTGCGGAAAGGCGCAAGGCGGGCCGTCCATTCCCGGAGGACTTCGGGCAGGGCCTTGGCCGAACGCTCCCAGGAGAGGCGCCTGAGGTCGTAGAAGACCTCCATCAAGGGGTCCAGGAAGGCGTCGGGCGTGACCAGGACCACGGGGACCCCAAGGAACCTGTAGAGGGCGCCCATGGAAGGGGCCCGCCTGGAAGTGACCAGGAACCCTTGTTGGAGGAGCCTGGCCTTCTCCCGCCGGGTTCCATGGAAAAAACCCAGGCCCTGGACCTTCTCTTTTCCGGGGCGGATCCAGGGGGAGGAAGGCGCCCTGGTCTGGGCGCGGGCTGGAAGAGGGGAGAGGCAGAGGGTCCAGGAGAGAATTCCCAACAGCCAGGTTTTTCCCGCCATGACGATCTCCCGAGCAAAGATTCAGGGGTCCATTGTAACAGGCGGGTGGATTCGTAGGTTCCGGAACCATCCCGGGCCGACGTTCGGCCGGGTGAGACAAAAAAGGAAGGCCCGCGCGCTCCGCCGCGCGGGCCTTCAAACAGGTTCCGTCGAGCCTCTCCTGCCGGCGGTGGGAGTCGCGGGAACCCCCGGTGGCTCGGCCCCGGCGAAACCTTCCAGGCCCCCTGACCTGGCTCGTGGTCTCTCCCGTCTCCTCCCTTTCCCTTTTCATCCTTCCCGGGAGAAGGCCAGAATGCCCTTTCCCGCCGGAGTTTTTTTCGGCCTTCCCGGGCGGGGAATTGAGAAGGATCGTGGTTTTTTTCGACATGGGCCGCCTGAAACTGTCCTGGTTTTCGACAATCCCGCCGGCCGGGAACCCCTCTTGGTTCGCTTGGGGGTCCCCCCTTTTCGGGCCCGGCCCAAAGGCCTTGGCGGGCCTGGTCCTTCTTTTGGGGTTCGGGTGCGCGTCCCCCCCCTACCAGCCGGCCCTGCTCTACCTTCCCGGGAGGGAGCCCGGCAAGGCCCTTCGCGATGCGGTGGAGCCGGTGCACACCTTCTTCCCCCGGGTTCGTTTCCCCAGGAAGAACCTGATCCTCACCGGCTGGATTCCCCTGCCCGGCCTGCCCTATCCCTGCCGCGCCCGGGCGGAGATCCTGGCCCGGCCCGTCTCCGGGGGGACTCTCCTGGAGATCGCCGTCCAGCGGAGCAAACTGCAGACGGCCCTCCTGACCCAGCCCGCCTGGGTGGACGACGGCGGGGACCGGTCCCTGGAGGAGAGGCTCCGGAAAGTGCTGGCCGCCCAGCTGGGAGGCCGGCCCGTCAAGCCCGGCGAAGTGCCTCGAAGACAGCCCGCGTCGCGGGGGAGTGGTTGAGGGTGAAGAAGTGGATCCCGGGGGCTCCCCCCTCGAGGAGTTCCCGGCACTGGGCCACGGCCCATTCCACGCCCACTGTGGGGACCTTGAGAGGATCCTCCCCGGCCGCCTGGAGCCTCTCTTCCAGTTCTTCCGGGATCGAGGCCCCGCACATTTCGGTAAACCGCTTGACCTGCTTGTAGCTCGTGACGGGCATGATCCCCGGGAGGATGGGCGCCTCGATCCCGGCGGCCCGGGCCTTCTCCAGGAAGGAGAAGTAGTGGGCGTTGTCGAAGAAGAGCTGGGTCACCAGGAATTCCACCCCCGCCTCCACCTTGGTCTTGAGGTGGCGGATGTCCTCGTCCAGGTCGGGAGACTCGGGGTGTCCCTCGGGATAACAGGCCCCGCCCAGGCAAAAGCCCCCCTTTTCCTCCAGGAAGGCCGCAAGCTCCGAGGCGTGGGCGAACCCCCCCGGGGGAGGACGGAAGGTTTCTTCTCCCGCCGGCGGATCCCCCCGGAGAGCCAGGACGTTTTCGATCCCCGCCGCCCGCAGTTTGTCCGCGATTTCTTCCAGTTCCTCCCTGGAGGAGCCCACGCAGGTGAGGTGGGCCATGGCCTCCAGGGAAAGGTCGTTCTTGATCCGGCTCACGAGCTGAAGGGTGCTTTCCCGGGTGCTGCCCCCGGCGCCGTAAGTGACGGAGACGAAATCCGGGCCCAGCCTGGAGAGATCCCAAAGGGTCTCCATGAGCCGGGCCTCGGCCTGGGCGGACTTGGGGGGGAAGAATTCGAAAGAGAAGACAGGTCTCCCCTGTTCCAGGATCCGGCAGATCTTCACTCCTCAAACCTCTTGGATCTCGCCTCCCCCCGATTCCACCCTTCTTCTTCTTTCCTGTCCATCGGGAAAAAGGGTCCGATTTGTGAAGAAAGCGGGCCCGGCGGGCCGAAGAGAAACGAGAGCAGGGAGTAGAGAGGAAACGCGGGTGGAAAAGAGCGGGAAGAGAGAACCTGGCGCTTTGAAGAAAATGGCTCCCATCTGGGGGGGCGGCGTGTTGGCCTTGCTTCTGGCCGCCGGGTTCAGGATGACCGGGTTCCTGGAGGCGGCCCGGGGGGTGGCCCTCTTCCATGGCGGCCTCCTTCTCCTGCTCCTGGGAAGCGCTCTCCCCTGGAAATTCCTGAAGAAACCCGCCAACTACGCCGATTCCTTCCTGGCTTTCGGCCTGGAGACGGCCTTTTTCCTCTACGCATTGGGGACGGTCCCGGAATTCCTCGATGGAGGGCTTCTCCTCCTCCAGAAAGGCGCCCACGATCCCTACTTCCCGGCCTGGATCTGGGGGGGCCTCCTCTTCCGCCTGGCCGGGGTCACCTTGGGGCTCGCCCTCTCCAGGAGCGAACTGGGCTCTTTGGTCTCCGCCCCCTGGGAAAAGGGGGGAGGCAGGGACGGCTCCAAGAGCAGGTGGGAGCCGCCTCTGGTGAAG
>CAYQBW010000132.1:0-7178 GCA_964415725.1 uncultured Planctomycetia bacterium | reverse complement strand
CTCAGGCGTCTGCGCCTCCAGGCCCCGGGCCAGGAGGCGCAGACGCCTGAGGGCGGCTCCGGCAAGTCGGCGGGTTTTACCGGGACCGCATTGCCAGGCTCCCTTGGGGCCCAGGACGAACCACTCCTGGGGGCCCCGGACCCGCGCCTGGAGCCGGGCGAAGCCTTTTGGGGTGAGAAAAAGACGAAACGCGCCGGGCGGATTCTTGGTCTTCAAGGGAATCCAGAGGCCCTTGAGCCATTTTTCCGCCTCGCCCCGGTAGAACCCGGCCAGAAGCTCCTTGGCCCGGGGGGGTGCCTTTGGCTTCCCCCGGCCCGCCTGGGGGCCTGGGGGAAGGGGCGCGCCGGAACAGGGAGGGGCCCAGAGGAGGCAAAGAAGCAGCAGGCCGGCGTCGGGGGCGAAAGTCATTTGCGGGAGGAGGGACGCAAGGTGTCGGCGAAGATCTTCTTCCAGGCCTCCACGTCGTAGCCCGCGTCCTTTCCTCCGGAGAGGCGCTGGAGGACTTTCCTGGCGTAGAGGCGGACGTTCTCATTGGTTTCTCCCGGGGAGAGGAGGCCGATCAAGGGTGCCACCACTTTGGGGCCTCCCACGTGACCCACGGCCAGAACGGCGGCGGTCCGCACCAGGGGCACGGGGTCGTGAAGAAGCGGGAGGAGATCGGGAAGGTCCCTTTCCTGGGAGATATGGATGAATCCCCGGAGGGCGTGGACCCGGACCCGGGCGTCTTTGCTCTTCAGGAGGTTGCGAAGGATGGGGCGGACTTCTTCCGCCTTGCCTGGGAGGGCCGCCAGGGCGGAAAGGGCCAGGGCGGCGTTGCACCGGGCGTCCGGATCCTTGTGGTGGAGGGCCACCTCCCCCAGGGGACCGGCGGGGATTTCGGGCAGGTCCAGCACGTAGAGGCCCAGGCAGGCGTTGCACACCACCGAAGGAGAAGGGTCCCTCAGGGCGTTGATCAAGGGCTGGATGGCCTCGGGGTGGCGGGGCCAGCCCACGGCGAAGGCGGCGATGCTCCGGAAGGTCTCGCTTCCCGTGGTGAGGACCCGGAGGAGTTCGTTCAGGTGGCGGGAGGTGAGGTCCCGGATGTAGCGCTCGATCTTGTCCACCTTGGCCCGGGCCTCCTGGCTGGGCAGGTCTTTCATAAAGACCTGCCAGTCCACCTGGGCCCGGTTGAGCCTGAGAAGGATGGCCTGGATCGTCCGGTTCTGGGGATCCACGGCCTTCAAGGGGACCAGCTTGGGCGGGATGGGTTTCTTGGGCGGGCTGGAGCCGCAGGCGGTCAAGAGCAAGGCGGCCAGGCCGCCCAGGGCCGAACCTCCCAGGGAGAGGAACTTTCGCATCGATCCTCCGGGCCTTCTCTTTGTCCCCTTCTCGATCCCCAAAGCGGTCTTGGACCTCTCGGGCCCTCCCATATTTCCAACTTCTCGAGAAGATATCCTTCCTCCAAGGGGGAGGAAAACCTGTCTTTTCCGCGGAAGACCCGGGAGGTTCACCTGGGAGCGGCCAGGAGGTCCAGGATCTTTGGGGGAAGGCGCCGGACCTTGCCGTCCCGGTCCAGGCAGGCCAATTCCGTGCTGCCCTGGGTGAGGAGCAGGTCCTCTCCCTCCCGGAAGAGGTCGTACGAAAAGGAGAGCCGGGCGGGGGTGATCTTTACCAGCCGGGTCTCCAGCCTCAGCAGGTCGTCCAGGCGGGCCGGGGCCAGGTATCGAAGGGAGGCCCGGGTCACCACGAGCAGTCTCCCCTGGTCTTCCATTTCTTTGTAGGGCATCCCCAGGTGCCGGAGGAGTTCGGTCCGGCCCATGTCGAACCAGGAGAGGTAGTGGCCGTGGTAGACCACGTCCTGCCTGTCCACCTCGTTATACCGGACCCGGAAGCGAATCGTGTGGGCGCGCATCTCTTTCTCCTGGAGGGGATTTTTTTGGGAGGATGTTGCCTTCCCGGGCCTCGGGGAGCAACCGGGCCGTTGACCCTCCCTCCGCCCGGGGGGTAGAGTCCCACCTTTCCGTGTCCCAGGAGGATGGGCCGTTGGACGCCGAACAGGCCAAGGCAGAGCAGAAACCCAGGAAGGCGGGCTTCTTCGCCACCGTCTTCGCCTCCCCTCCCTCCATCCTCACCCTCATGGTCCCCGGCCTGGGCCACCTCTACCTGGGCCGTGCGAAGAGAGGGGTTCTCTGGTTTCTCCTGGTGGAGGCCCTCTTTTTCGCGGGATACGCCATCCTCGGGGTCCGCCTCTGGGGAGGCGGCATGAACCTGGGGACCACCGTCTGGGGCCTGCCCCTCAATTACATTCCGGAGGTGGGGAACTTCCTCACCACCTTCCTCACCTTGAAGGCCACCTTCCCCCTCCATGGAGCGCCGGGCTGGATGGACGCCGTGGGCCTGGCCAAGCTGCCCGTCCCCTGGGAGCACGTGGGCTTTCTGCTCACCGCCCTCTCGGGGATTCTCAATGTGTTCGCCGCCGCCGACGCCTGGTGGCTGGCCCGGGTGGAGAAGACCGAGCGGGAGAAGGATCCCTGGCTCTCCACGCCCACGGGGGCGGCCTTCCTCTCCTGGCTCGTGCCGGGGCTCGGCCAGTGGAAACTGGGCTACAAGTCCAGGGGGGCCGTCCAGTTCGGGAGCATCACCCTGCTCTTCCTCCTCGGCCTGGTCTTCTCCGATTTCACCGCCGTGGACCGGAGCCAGGTCTATTTCTGGTATGCCGGAATGCTTTTCGACGGGGGATCGACGATCCTTTCCACGCTTTTCTTCGCGCCCCTTCGTTTCCACAACACGGGCTCCACCATGTGGGACCTGGGGGTGACGACCACCTGCATCGCCGGGCTCATGAACGTAGCCGTTCTCCTGGACGCCTACACCCTGGCCGAGAAGAAAAAGGAGGCGGCGCCGTGATCAAGCACGTCCTCCTCTTTCTCCTGGTGGGCTGGCTCATCTCCCTGGCCTATTTCGCCAAGGAGGAGGATACGCCTGGCCGGGTCTTCAGGACTTCAGCCTTGAAGCTCCTCAAGTACACCGCCTGGACCGTCCTGCTCGGCCTGGCCCTCTGGGGGCTGGAAAAGCTCTTCATCTATCCTTTCTAGGCGCTTTTTTGGGGGGAAGATCCACCCTGGCGCCGGGTTCCGGGAGTTCCACCTCCGCCAGCTTTCTGCCTCCAAGGACGAGCTGGAACCTGCCCGGGGGGAGGCTCCGGAAGGTGAACCTCCCGTCCCGGCCGGTCAGGGCCGACCACCCGCCCTTTCCCCGGAAGGACCCCCGGTAGAGCCGAAGGCGGAGTCGGTCCAGGGGGGCGCCCTTGGAGTCTACGATCCTGCCCGTGAGCACGCATTCCCTCTGGAGAACCACCGTTTCCAAAGAGGCAGGCCGGGGCTCTCCCTTTTTGAAAAGGATCTCCTTTTTCAGGTAACCCTTCTTCCGGATCCAGACCTTGAGGACGATCCCCGGGTCCAGGAGGAGCCTGTCCAGGAGAAAGGCCCCGCCCGGGCCGGTGATCTTCCGGACCCGGTTCAGGCCGTAACGGCGGGGGCTCCACTCGTAGGCTTCCACAAGGGCTCCTTCCAGGGGCGTGCCCGAGGAGTCAACCGCCACCCCGGACAAGGTTCCCGAGGCGGGTTGGAGCTCGAAGCGGACCTCGGGACCACCGCCGGGCTTCACGGCGATCTCCTTCTCCGCCGGATGATACCCATTGGCGCAAACGAAGAGCTTCCATTCCCCGGCACGGAGTGTGGGGAGGCGGAAGAGCCCGTCCCTTCGGTACCGGTCCCCGGAAAGGGAAGGGGAATCGGGGTGGCCGAAACGCTCCCTGTAGGCCTTTCCGAACCAGGACCAGGAGGGATGGGCCTCCAGCCGGAAACGCTCCACCGGCCGGCCCGTGAGGGCGTCCGTCACCCGGCCCCGGATCCCGGCGGGAGGATCCAGCCGGCAGGCCAGGGAGGTCCCGGCCGCGACGGTTTTTCTGAAGGACCAGGGCGGCGGGGACCAGGAGCCGATCTTCCCGGCCTGGTCGGGAGGAACCACCACCAGCTGGAATTCCCCCGCGGGGAGCCCCTGGAAGAGGATCCTGCCGTCCCGGCCCGCTTGGGCCCGGGCCAGGGGGACCGAGAGGCCCGGGTCGTCCGTTCCGAAGAGCAGGCCCACGCTTCCCGGCAAAGGGGTTCCCCCCGCTGCTTCCAGGACGGTCACCGAGAGCTTCAGGCCCTTGGTCGAGGGCAGGCGGAGGGTCAAAACAAGGTCCCTGCCCCCGGGATCCACCGGTTTCTCCAGGGGGATTCCCATCTCCTCCCAGCAGCCCAGGACCAGGTGGTGCCAGGAGGGGTCGATCCCGCGGAGGAGGAAACGTCCTTTCCCGTCGGCCCTGGTCATGCGGAGAGCCCCGGGCTGGTCCTGGTAGCGCATGGCCTTTCTGTCGAAGGCAAGGGCCACCCGTGCCCCGGCGGCCGGGGACCCGTCGGATCGGAGTACCCTCCCGGAAATGGTGAGCCCCCGCTCCAGGCGGATCGTCCCGGCGTCCACCGTTCCGTCCCGGACGATCCATTTTCGGCTCACGGGGATCACTTTTTCCAGGAAGTCCGGGTGAAGCACCAGGATCCTTCCCTTGAGGGGAGAAGGCACGTTGGGCACGAGGAACCGGCCGTCCTTTCCGGTTTGCGCCGGCCCGGCCGTGTAGGGGCCGGGAAGGAGCCAGTTGGAGAACCGGGCCTTTTCGTGAAAGGTCCGCCAGGGAATGCGGGATGGGCGTTCGCCCACCATGGACTGGAAGGGTTCCCCGTTGTCCACCCACACGCGGGCCCCCTTCACGGGCTTTCCCGCCCCGTCCACGACCCGGCCCCGGGCGGACCAGGTGGTGATCTCCTTCTTCCGGCCCGCTTCCAGGCTTTCCCGGCCCCAGGCCGTGTGGAGCAGAATACTCCCCGCCAGGACGGCGACTTTCATGACGGTTCCTGGGATCCTCGCAGCGAATAGGTTTCCCATGGTTTCCTCTCTTTCCCCTTCGGGGGGTGTCACTTCCACTTCGAAACTGGTCCCCAGGGCCTCGGCCGTCCCCGCGCCGGTCTCCACGAGAAAGCGCCCGGGGCGGTGGGAGACGAAGGCCGTGACCTTTCCCTTTTCCAGGAAGACGCGAACCCGGTCCCCTTTTTCGGGGGGAAGGAAGGAGACCTCCGTGTTCCCTTCCAGGTCCAGGAGGCTGCCGTCGGCCAGGTGGAGCGTCGCGGCCCGGCCCCGGACGTCGGGCGTGGAGAAACCGGCGCCCTCGGCCGGGCGCGCCAGGCCGGCAATACGGATAACAGGGCTCACGGGAAGAGAAGGCGCGCGGCCGGGCCCCAGGAGAAGGAAGAGGAGAGCGCCGGCCAGTAGGGCCGCCGCCGCGATGGGCGCCCACGGCAGGCGCTTCCTTTCTCCTTTCCCCTTTGCCTGGAGGAGGGACCCGATCCGGGAGGCCCGGCCGGCGGAATCCCCTGGGGCGGGGGCGGTCTCCTCCAGCTCGGAAAAGATCTTCTCCAGGTCCTCCTTGAACTTCCGGCAGGCGGGGCAACGGTCCAGGTGGGCCTGGAGTTCCTTTTCTTGGGGCGCATCCAGGGTTTGGTCCCAGGAAAGGGAAAGGAGGCGCCGGAAATGTTCACATCCGGGAGTCATGGGACCTCCTCAGCCATTCTTCCCGAAGAAGTTTGCGTCCCCTGTAAAGGAGGGCGTTCACGCCGTTCACCTTGAGTCCCAGCATCCGGCCGATTTCGGCCAGGGGAATTCCTTCCACGTGGCGCAGGTAGAGGGCCCGCCTGAATCTTTCCGGGAGCCTGGCCAGGGCGTCGAGAGCGGGCGTTTCCCGGGTGTTTCCAGGCGGGGCGTCCTCGGCGGCCAGGGAGGACGGATCCGGGGCCGAGTTCCCGGGAGCCCTGGCGAGGCGCCGCCTCTCCTTCCGGCAGAGGTTCCGGGCGATGCCGTAGATCCAGGAGGGAAAACTTTCTTCCTTCCGTAAGCGATCCAGGGAGCGCCAGGCTTGAAAGAAGGTTTCCTGCACCAGGTCCTCCCGGTCTCCGTGGGCCGGCAGGAGGGCGCGGACCAGGGCCTGGACGGGCCGGGCGTAGCGCTCCACCAGGCCGGTGAAGGCTTCGGGCCGGCCCTTCCTCGCCTTCCGAACCAGTTCCAGTTCAGCCGGGTCCACGAGCCTCCTGCGTTCAAGGGTTTCCACACATGATGGTAGTGCCCAAAGAGGCCCGGATCTGCGCGGGAAAAAGGGGGAAAGTCCTTGAAAAAAAAAATGGGACAAGCCGGATCGAGGGAACCTGGTTTCTTCTCCCAGGAAGGGTCAAGTCGGGAAGAGCAGGCCCTGGCCCCGGGAGCGGGCCCTCCCTTTCATCTCCAGGGAGACCCCCAGGGCCAGGGCCTGGTCCACGGGAATCCCCGCCAGGCGGGCCGCTTCTTCCGGGTCCCCGCCGGCCCGGTCCAGGGCCTGGAGGAAGGCCCTCTCGGTCGGGCTGAGACCCTCCTCCTCCTTCGCCTCCTTCTTTCCTTGCTCCGCTCTCTTCCCGGGATCGGAGAAAGCCGGGAGAAGTTCCAGGATCGCCTCGGCCGAGTCCACGGGCGCCGCCCCGTCCCGGAGCAGGAGAAAGGGGCCTTTGCTCACGGGAGAGAAGATGGACCCGGGCACGGCGGCCACGTCCCTCCCCTGGTCCAGGGCCCACTGGGCCGTGATGAGGGCCCCCGACCGCCGGGCCGCCTCCACGACCACCACCAGGTCGGATACGCCGCTCAGGATCCGGTTCCGGCGGGGGAAGAGCCCCGGCACGGGCGCCTGCCCGGGAGGCATCTCCGAGAGAAGGAGGCCGCGGCGGGCGATCTCTTCCGCCATGGGGACACGCTCGGGCGGATAGATCCGGTCCAGTCCGCCCGCCAGGACGGCCGCCGTGGGACCCCCGGCCTGGAGGGCCGCCTTGTGGGCGTGGGAATCCACCCCCCTGGCCAGGCCCGAGACCACCACCACGCCCCGGGAGGCCAGGCCGGCGGCCAGCCTTTCCGCCGCTTCCCGCCCGTAGGGCGTGGGCGTCCGGGTGCCCACCAGGGCGACGGCGGCCTTTCCCTGGAGGACGGCCGGGTCTCCCTTGTGGAAGAGGGCCAGGGGGGCGTCCGCGAGGGGGAGGAGCCGCTGCGGGTAGCCCGGAAGTCCCCATCCCAGGATCCCCATGCCCGCC